>JBEQBT010000131.1:0-9034 GCA_041639705.1 Clostridiaceae bacterium
CAGTTCAAAGTATCTCCGATTCTATTATCAGGTTTAAATCCAATATTCAATAGATCACGTCCATTTATTTTTAAGTCCCTTATTGAATAACAATTCCTCTCCTGGATTATTTCATCAAGCTCTACTTTTATTTTCTCCAATTTGATATGTCGTTCCTGATAATAATTAGTATTTTGAGCCAAAATATCTGCTTCCTTAACCTTAATTAAATCTCTCAGAGTATCCTCTCCAATCTTGTTTAACAGCTTCCTGATACTTTTTTTACCGCTAATTTCACTATCATGAAACTTTATTAATTTAGAAACCATATCTATTGTCCTATTATCGTACCTCATCCTCTTAAGAATTTCTCTTGATTTTTTTGTGGAGAGTTCACCATGATTATAGAAGTGATCAATTCCATTTTGGTCAGTTGACTTGGTTTCTGGTTTGCATATATCATGAAGAAGCATAGTAAGTCTTAAATGAATTTTCCTGTCAATTTGACACATACTTTCAAGTAGATGCTTATCTATACAATAAATATGATATGGATTGTTTTGTTCTACTTCCCTACACTGACCATATTCTGGTAGAAAATGTATTAACAGCCCTAGTCTCCATAAATCATTTATTCTCATTGGGTTGTTTATTATAATCTTATTAAACTCCTGCTGGATTCTTTCCATACTCACATTTTCAATTAAAGCTGCGTTTTGCAAAATAGCATTCTCAGTATCCTTTTCAATTTCAAACCCCAATTGAGCTGAAAATCTAACCCCTCTTATCATTCTCAATGCATCTTCATTAAACCTTTCATTTGCATTTCCAACGCAGCGAAGAACTCTTTCTTTTATATCATAAAGCCCATTAAAACAGTCTATTAGGCCTGTTTTGTCACTATAAGCCATTGCATTTATTGTAAAGTCTCTTCTTGATAAATCCTCCATTAATGAACTAGTAAATAACACTTCATCAGGATGTCTTCCATCACTGTACTCTCCATCAATTCTAAATGTAGTAATTTCATAAGCAGAGTCATCTTCACTTAGTAAAGTTATAGTGCCATGTTTTATGCCTGTTGGTATTACTTTATAATGAATTTTAAATAATTCAAAGATCTCCTCAGGCAGAGCATTGGTAGTGATATCCCAGTCCTCTGGCTCCTTACCCAATAAACTATCCCTAACACACCCGCCCACAGCATAAGCTTCAAAACCATTGTTTTGGAGTGTTTTTATTATGTTTTTTGCTCCATTTGGTATTTTTATTTTAATATTTTTATCCATATGGCATATCACCTCAGTGTTTAAAAATACATAATGATTTCAACAGCTTAGAAGAATATTACAAAAATACAAATATGTTACTCAACATAGAAAATCATTAATTTATAACTAGTTATTAGTTGTTGGAACACTATATTTATACAGATTTTCATTTTCTTCTTCATCAAAAATAATTCCTAATAATTCCCCATTATTCTTTTCAATAACCTTTTTTGAAGCTATATTGTCTATATTACAGTTTACAATTGCTCTTTTTATTCCTATTTCTGCAGCTTTATCTAATGCTAATTTTAAAATATTCGTACCATAACCCTTATTTCTATAAGTAGGAGATATATCATAACCTATATGCCCAGCATACTCAACTTCTTGATGTCTAATTCTAACAACTCCTACAACTTCATCATTATCTATTAACCAAAATATTGAAGTCATAACCTCTCCCTGGAGCAAATCTATTCCCTTAGAATAATTGTACAAGTCATTTAAATATTCATCAAAATTCTCCAATGCTTTTTTGTATTTATTAAAATAATAATTATCATTTATTTTTTTATATGCTAGTACATAATTTTCAAAACTCCTTTTATATTCTTTATTTGGATCAATTAAAAATGAATTTTTCATAGGTGCTCCTCCATATTACAATTACTAATTCATATAATTATACTGGGCACAATGATTGACGATTGTCCAAAATGTCTACCGTCCGGTGCCTGGCACCTATCCAATCGTCAACCATAGGCGGCTTATGCTATGACTCATAACCACACATATGCGACTTATCTAATCCATCTCCTTAACTTTACAAATCAATTTTTCATATACCTTTTGCATATGTGGTTCATTAGAATATATATTCACTTCCTCGATTGGTACCCATTTAACCCCACTGTTTTCATCTTCTTTAACAATCAGTTGCTCCTTTTCATCCCCTTCTAGTAAATAGGAAACTGATAAATGCAAATGTGGGGAAACATATCTTCCTCTTTTTACATGTCCTAGTACAGTCAGCATATCCAATGAAAAAACTTCAGAGCTAATAGGATGTATATTGTTAACCCCAGTCTCCTCATTTACCTCTCTCATTGCGACACCCAATAAATCATCATCACCATCTGCATGTCCTCCTGTCCATGACCAGGAGTTATAAATATTATGGTGTACCATTAACACTTTATTTCTTGCGCTGTTTACCACAAATGCAGAGCTCGTTATATGTGCAATCTCATTTTCCCTAGTTAATATATCATCAAATTTATCTATACAATAAAGAATTATATCTTTATCCTTTTTTTCTTGTTCATTATAGGGTGTATAGGTTTTTATAGAATCAACCCAATTCATATTACTTTTCACCTCTTCTTTAGTTTAAGCCAAATAACTCTAGTCATCAAATTATTTATTATGATACAGACCGGTCCCTTATCTTTTATGAATATATTACCATAATATAACATACAAGTAAATCACACGCACTTGCTTATGTATTCTTGTTACTATATATAGCATGGGGATTTCTCAAAAAAAAGTATAAAAAAAGAGTAGGTCTAAGACTTACTCACTGTTTAAATGGTGCAGGAGATGGGATTTGAACCCACACGCTCAGCGCACTGGCTTCTGAGACCAGCCTGTCTGCCAATTCCAGCACTCCTGCATATTATATATAACTGCATCACATGTTTCGAAACACACCCATGGTGTAATTATATCAGCATTTTATTTTATTGTCTACATGGATGAAACCCTGTACTTCACTGTTATACTAAATCTCAATTGATGCATCTCCTGTTTTCTGTACAAAATCATACTTTTTTATATCCTCCATTAGTTTAATCAATGCCATGTCCTTCATTTTAGCCTCAATCATTACATCGAAATCACTAGTTAGCCCTGATATTTCCTTGAGAAATGCTGCAAATTCATCTGCATTAATATAATCATGATGGCTTCTTTTTTCCTTTTCAGATTTAGGACTTGATAGGTGAATTTTAGGTGTAAATACTTCATATTTCCAAGTATTAAAAATATCTGGTATTAAGTCCTTTACTTTTACGCTTGATGGATTGCACATGTCATGATGAATATCTAATACCATTGGAATATTTAGATGCTTGCAAATATTGAGTACATCCTCCATGGTATAGAGTTTATCATCATTCTCTAGTATTATTCTAGCCTTTATTCTATTACTAAGCTGTGAAAAACCTTCGTAAAATCTATTAATAGAACCTTCCTTATTTTTATACATTCCACCTATATGCAATACTATCTTGTATTCAGGACCTAAGCCCATAAGTTCAAACATGGCGCAATGATAGTCAAGACCCTTAATTGAATTATCTAATACTTCCTTTTTAGGGCTGTTCAACAGTACAAAATGATCTGGATGTGTGCTTACCCTTATTTCTGTTTCCTTTACTACTCTACCTAGTTCCTCAAAATCTGATTTTAATATATTTTTCCAATCCCACTCATTGAGTTCTGGATGGGTCGCCAAAGGGATGATTTTTGATGTAATCCTATATAGCTTAATACCATATGCTTTGTTATACCTATGTATTCTTATGGTATTTGCAATGTTTTGCCGTGCTAAGGCTTCTACTTTGCTAAACCATAGACTTTTGTCCACTTTCTCTAAATTCTTTAATGTTACTGTTTTATTGGGAGAAGCATCTTTTAGCTTCATTGAAATTGCTACATATCCAAAATTAATCTTCATATGTTTATACCTTTCATGTAAATATAACTATTTAAGGCTTTTATTGTGGTGGGGAATACTAAATACTGCTTGTATTTAGTATTCCCCACCACATTTCTACATACATCTATTATATACTTTTTTTATTATTTCTAATATAGAATTGGAGTGTATTAATATAATCAAATGGATAGAACCTCATCCTTCCAGAACTCTCCATAACTTTTTTTCTAGCTTCAAGCATTGTATTGATGATTTCCTTCTGTTCTTCTAAGCCTATACTGTGTTTTGCATAAAGTGCTTTTTCGTACACAAGTATATAATTATCCAAGTTCATTCGAAGTTTTTTTGATAGAACCACTAAGTATTCCCTTAAAGTTTCTCCTCCTGCATAGGGAACATATGTTAACTTTCCATACAAAATCATTTTATGCTTAGAAAAATCAATTATTCTTTTATTCTTTCGTATTAATGTGTTTACCAAAGCATATGCAATTAATGAGGCTGCAAATAACAATATTCCAAATCCCAATATGCCCAGTAACACATAGAATGTGATGTTAGTCCATGATGTCTTTGTTTTAACATTTCCTGCAGCTCCATCTATTTCATCAGGAGCTTTTTCATTTTGATTATTACTATCCCCATTTGCACCCTGGTTATTATTTCCTCCAGTATTTTCTGTTGGTGCCTGACTATTATTCTCAATATTTTCTGGGAACTGATATGCTGAGGAATTTTTCCCAGGGGTAGGGTCAAATGTTATCCATCCTACTCCTTCTAAATATAGTTCAACCCATGCATGTGCACCTGAGTTTAATATTTCCCTATATCCATCTGAATCCTGAGAATATGGAACAACAAAACCTTCAACATATCTGGAGGGTATGTTTGCTATTCTAGCCATTACTGCTAATGCCGTAGCATAATAGGAGCAGGAACCTTTTTTTTCATCAAATATAAAATAGTCAACAAATTCCCTTCCTTCTGGTAGAATTGAAGTATCCATACTATATGGGAAGCTTGTTTTTAAATAGTTCTCTATTGCAGATGCCTTCATATATGGACTTTTATATTTATCAGTAATATTATTAGTCAAATCATATACTCTTGAAGGTATTGAATTTGGGAGTTTAAGATACTTATTATAGATCGTATCATATTCCCCTATTTTATCTGGACTTCTATCAATTATTGTGTCTTGATCAATGTTATATTGCTTAAACTTAATAGAATAGCCTTTTCCAATGCGAACAGCTCTAGGATTGACTATTTCAAGGTCTGAATCGATAAATGCATATTTCCAACTGTTTGAGATCTGGAATGGATAAAGTACATTAAAAACAGTGGTTGTTTTCATACCTTCATGTATTATTTCTATTTCCTTAAGCTGATACCCCATGTTATATTCCTTTACTTCAAGTGCACCCTTGAACTTAATGGTATTGTTATCTGACTTATTCCATATAAATCCATTATATAAATCCTTAATTGTCCCCCTTAAATGCACTCCTCCAATATCCTCCTTGCTTCTCACTCTTAAAGCTAAAGAATTATTATTGGTTATTGGTCCTCCGAGGCGTCTAGCATCCTGCTGATAGCCTGTATATGATAAGCTGAATTTTGATTTATATGCACTATCTGATAGTGCAGAATCTTCTCTTCCCATATTTTCAAATCTACTAAATATATTTGTTTCGAACCATTTAAGAGATAAGGGTTCTCGATTAATTGGAAAAGCTCTTATGCTTAAGTTAACCAGTAAAACTAAAAGAACGTTAATTCCAATTACTTTTAAAAAATATCCCTTTCCAATTTCAATATTATTATAATCCCATTTATTCCACATTATTGAGTAATTGTTATATGAATATAAAATGAAGCTGAAAATTAAAAATATATTACTATTGGTAAATAAATTATCTAATCCAATAAAATAATAAATTGAGATTAAAGCTCCTCCAAAAACGATTAACACTACTGCTTGTTTTTTTACAACAACTATAATATAAAATATTAAAATTAAAAGTGGAAGTATAATAAATACAATATTATTAAAATAGTTAAAATACACCTCTGTAATATACTGATTTTCAATTACATTCTCAATAAACCCATTTAAATTAGAAATAAAATGTTTGAAAAAGCTTATTATATATAGAGGCTTTGGAACTAAAAATATTAATCCAATGCTAATCCATGCAAATCTAATATTGTGAATAATAAAAATATAGAAAATTATACCTGTCACTACTCCTGCCATCAGCCAAAAATTATATTTAATGTAAAAGAACTTATAAGTTGAATCTATAATTGTCAAAAATATTGCAGAAATACATAAAGTATAAATTATAACATCTCGGGGTGTAACCTTTCTTTTCATATTGATTCAAGGACCCCCTTTATATCAGAATGGGAGTTAATCACATTAATCTTTACATTGTAATTATTAATTGTTTTTTTAATCTCTTCTTTAATTTGAAAATCTCCAACATATATTAGAATAATATCATATCCCATGTTCTTTATTGAACCATATATAACAGCCTCTTCCTCATTTATAGCACCAGTAATAACAATTACAGATGAACCCTTTGAGATAAGCCTGATTCTCTTTTCTAATACATCCTTCATGGTTTTATTTCCATCTGTTTTAATTTCACAAAGTATATCCATAAAGTTTACTAATTCTTTAATATCTCTTCCTTTTGTGTAATAAGCACTTGCTGAATTTATATACATTTCAATAGATACAGAATTATTCAATAAATAGGATATAGTCGAGCTTGCTGCTTCAATGGCTTTTTCTTCTAAATCTCTTATATTTTCTCCCTTGTAGCAGTTTTTCTTAAAATCAAGAAATATATAAGTCGCAGCGCTTCCAGTCATTTCATAGTTCTTTATAAGCAGGTCTCCTTTTTTTGCAGAAACCTTCCAGTGAATTCTTTTTATACTGTCCCCTGGTGAATATTTTCTTATATCTGACACAATTGTATTATCCTCAAATGTCTTCTGTTTTGTGGTTAAAGTTCCATAGGACTGCATAGATTTGAGATTTATTTTTTCTATATTGTGAATTCTAGGATAAACTTTAAAGTAAGTATCTGAATAAATTCTGCGTTTTCTAGTAAGAATGCCTAATGCATCAGAGATTTCAATGTCAATAGGTCCTAGATTATATAATCCCCTATATTTTGCAGTAATGTCTTTATGGATTATTTCTCTTTCCATCGGAAATAAAGAAGTGATTGTTGGTTTTGCCATTTCTCCACTTACTAATTCTTCAGTTCTATCTATTATTTCAATATGCGGAATTGGTAATAAGGAATCATTGTCAATATATGAATCTACCTCAAATTTCTCATCTACATAATAATCTCTCTGTTCAATTCTCTGATAAGCACTTACTTTTTTTGTAATACGTCCTGACCATAAAAAGGATACAATTATTACCCCCAAAACCATATAAAACATAAGGTGAGGTATTTCCCACCCTCCTAAACGAGCTAGCAGGAAAGAAGCAATTAAAATAAAAAATGCAGATTTCTTAATCTTAAGCATGTGACCCAACTCCTGGAACCATTGTTGAAAGTAATATTTTATCTAATATCTCTTCATTTGTAGTTCCCTTAAGTCTGTACTCCGGTTTAAGAATTATTCTATGACCCAATACTGGCTTCACAACTGACTTTACATCATCTGGAGTAACATAATTTCTGTTATAAAGGAATGCTCTACCCTGGCTTGCTCTACAAAGATTTATTGTAGCTCTTGGACTTGCCCCTAGCAATATTTCAGTTCTCTCCCGGGTTGCTTTGATTATTGATAAAATATAATGCTCAATTTTTACATCAACAAACACACTCTTAATTGTTTCCTTTGCATTAATTATATCCTCTGGAGATGCAACTGCTTGTAATTCATCTAGTGGATTGCTGCTCTTAAATCTTCTAAGCATATCCAATTCTCCATCATAATGAGGATATCCAATACCTATCTTCATCATAAACCTATCAAGCTGTGCCTCTGGAAGAGGAAATGTACCTTCATATTCTATTGGATTTTGCGTTGCTAATACCATAAATGGCTCACTTAACCTATAGGTAACTCCATCTGCAGTAACCTGATGCTCCTCCATAACCTCAAGAAGGCTCGACTGGGTTTTTGGAGATGTTCTGTTAATCTCATCAGCCAATATGATTTGACTCATAACAGGGCCAAACTTAAACTCAAAATCACTTGTTTTTTGATTAAATATGGATACTCCTGTAATATCTGAAGGAAGTAGGTCCGGTGTAAATTGTATTCTCTTAAAATCACAATTAATTGACTTTGCCAAAGAATGGACTAACATGGTTTTTCCAACTCCAGGAACATCCTCAATAAGAACATGTCCGCCAGTTAGAAGACATATCATAACTTTTTCAATTGTACTACGCTTTCCAACTATAACCTTCTCAATATTGCAAATAATATTTTCAATTATCTCATGGTTTTCCATTCCACCACCCCTTTCGAATAATTTTAACATATAATACATTTTCATACAATAAACTAAATTAAATTAGAGCCTGTAATTACAAGCTCTAATTCTTAAAAATGCTCATTTATCAAGTATTATCTGGGGTAATTGCCATCCTCAGGAATAACATTGCCCCCATCTGTATCAGTTGGTTCTTTATTTGTTTCAGTAACTTGGCCATCTGGTATTGGCTTTGTTCCAACTCTTATCTTTCCCTTTGCAGGTTTATAAAAATCCTGAGAAATCATTTCATTACTGATTAGTTTTCCATCTTGAAATACCTTTTTATAAGTTTTTGATTTTATACCTGTGATTGGCTTATCTTCTGTTATCTTTACTCCATTATCCAAAGATGAATCATAGATATACTCAATGTCAGGTTTAATTCGTTCTGTAATTTCACTTGTTATCTGAACGAATTGACCTGGGTGTTCATTAGCTCCATATAAACTTACAGTTAAACTTGATTTACCCATGGCAGCATATATATATATAGGATATTTATTTGTATTTCTAAATTTAAAATCTATTACATCCCCTGAA
>JBEQBT010000132.1:0-9012 GCA_041639705.1 Clostridiaceae bacterium
ATCATTGTAGGCTACGGCACAAAGGCAGGACTGGCACCAATGCATACATGGCTTCCTGATGCCCACAGCGAAGCAACAACACCTATCAGCGCATTACTTTCGGGAGTACTTTTGAATGTAGCACTTTACGTAATTCTCAGAATTGGAAGTATTGTAAAAATTACCGCTGGTGCTGGATTTGTAAATAATCTATATATAGGCTTTGGTTTGGCATCTATTTTAACTGCATCACTGTTTATACTTCAGCAAAGAGATTTTAAAAGACTTTTAGCCTATTCCAGTATAGAAAATATGGGTATAATACTCCTTGCATTTGGTATTGATGTGAGATTTGCAGTATTTGCAGGACTATACCACTTTTTAGCCCATGCATTAACCAAGAGTACTCTCTTTATGTGTGCAGGAAATGTTTATTTATCCTATGAAACAAAGGAAATAGACAGGGTTAGAGGGGGATTTAAGAACTCACCGGTGGTTGCAGTTGTATTTATTATGGGAATGCTTGCTATTACAGGAACACCTGGTTTTGCTCCATTCATAAGTGAATTTAACCTGATTAGAGGAATGTTTGACGGGGGCAAAGAAGTTATCGCATTTATATTTCTGGCTCTTTTAACACTGGTATTTGTAGGATTTTTTAAAAACCTTATGCCAATGTTTTATGGAGAAAGTAAAGAGGGTGCCTATAAGGCAAAGTCAGAAACAAATATAATATTAATAGTTATGATGATATTAATTATAGGAGTAAGCTTCTATCAGCCACCATTTATTAAATTATTGATAGATAATTCCATCAAGCTGCTTGGAGGTGCTTAAATTGGATAAGCTTTATTCGGGAAAAAATTATGAATTGTATTTTGTAGATAGCAAAGAGTTGTTAAAGGCTATTGAGGAAAAGAAAGTGTTCAATGGAAGGCTTGTACTTCAATTTGCATCAGACGAAAGAACTTCTGATAATGGATTTGGAGTATATTATGTGTTTTCATTTGACAAGAGGATAGAAATAATTAAGACGAATACAGTTGATAGCCTGGATAGTATAAGTCATATATATCTCAGTGCCTCATTATATGAAAGAGAAATAGGGGAAATGTTTGGGGTTAAATTTAATAATCTTGAGGATAGTAGAGGACTTCTTTTACATGAAAACTGGCCAGAGGGATTGTATCCCCAGAGAAAGGACTTTTTATATAACACAAGACCTGAGTTTAAATCGGGTTCCTATGAAATGCACAGGGTTGAGGGAGATGGGATTTTTGAGATTCCTGTTGGCCCTGTTCATGCAGGGATAATTGAACCGGCACACTTCAGATTTAGTGTATCAGGAGAAAGAATACTGAATCTTGAAGGAAGGTTTGGTTATGTGCACAAGGGTATCGAGAAAAAGGCAGAGGAGCTTAAAATACTTCATGGAGTTTTTATGGCAGAAAGAGTTGCAGCAGAGGAAACCATACACAATGCTTAAAAAGGTTATATATGAAAGAGAATCATTTCTGGATAGACTTGAGGAGACAGGTATGGTTAATGCAGAGGTTGCGGAAGCATTTAACCTCTCTGGACCTGCATTGAGGGCTACTGGTGTGAAAAGGGATGTGAGATGTGAGCACCCATATGAATGCTATGAAGAGCTGAAGCTTAGAGAGGTTTTTTCTCAAAATGGAGATGTATATGGGAGAATGGATGTAAAGCTTCAGGAAATAGAGCAGTCTACAGAAATCATACAAAAACTTATACCACAAATTGAAAAGGGACAAATTTTTGTATCTATAGGTAAAATCCCCGAAGGAGTGCTTGGAATTTCCATGGTGGAAGGACCTAGGGGAGAAAACATTGCTGTAGTAATAAGTGGAGCAGATGGAAGCATTAATAGGTATAAGGTCAGGACAGCATCATATTGCAATTGGCCTGCAGTTTGTTTTGCAGTAAGGGACAATATTGTGCCTGACTTTCCATTGATAAATAAAAGTTTTAATCTTTCATATTCAGGAAATGATTTATAGGAGGCATTGTATGTTTGGTATCCAACATCTGAAAAAAACAGGTAATGTGTCAGTAAGATATACACCTGAGAAAAAGCTTAACCTAAGTCCTAAATTTTTAGGTAAGATAATTGTCCATAAGGACAAGTGTGATAATATCCAGGAAATAATGAGTATTTGTCCTGTAAATGCAATAAACAGCGATCTGACCATTGATTTAGGAAAGTGCATATACTGCAAACTCTGTATAGAAGCAAGTAATGCATTTGAAATGAGTCAGGATTTTGATGTTTTGATAAATGATAAGAGTGAGGATGAAAATATACAGGATATTGGAGAGGTTCTTAGAGAAAAAATAAAGAAAAGGTTTAAAAGAAGTCTGGGAATAAGGGCCGTGGATGCAGGCTCCTGCAATGGCTGCGACCTTGAGATACAGTCTCTGAATAATCCAATAAATGATATTGAACAGTATGGTATTCATTTTGTAGCCTCACCAAGACATGCAGATATAATAATGGTAACTGGACCTGTCAGCCCCAATATGGCTGAAGCACTGAGGAAGACATACGAACAGGTACCCAATCCAAAGCTGGTTATTGCTGTAGGCAGCTGCTGTATTAATGGAGGAATCTATAATGGAAGTTATGCCATTATAGATAATGTAGGTGAAGTAATCACTGTGGATGTATACATCCCAGGATGTCCTCCAAGACCTCAGGCAATAATTACCGCAATTTACAAAGCTATAGATAAGATATAATGGTTTAAAGTGTCAATTACCGGAGTAAGTAGAAGAGTTAAGAAGCTTACTGCTCTAGGAATTGACACTTTTCATTAGTTATTTGTCATATTGATCCTACATGAGAACTGCATCATATGATTTAAAAATATAAAATCAAGAAAACATATAAAATTTTAGTATTTATAGGAACTATACTATTATTGACAAAGAATTTCTACTATAATAAAATTAGATTAATTAATCAAACTATTTTTGAATTGTAAATTTCTAAATTACTCACCTAAGAAGTTCATAATTATTAATTTTTTTAAGTTAATACTACTCTATTTAAATTCATATATATAATAATAACTATTTTATAATAAGGAATTTAAGACAATTTTATGACAAATGAATACTTTGAAAGCAACCTAAATTATAAGTAAATCAACTTGAGAATCCTGAATAGGGGAAGGTGGTTAGTATGGAAATTAAGAGCATTTTTCAACCAAAAACTGTTGAAGAGGCTAAAGCTTTACTTTCTAAATATCCTAATACAAAGCTTTTAGCTGGGGGCACTGATTTAGTTTTGGGCTTAAGAAAAGAGGAACAAAATACTGAGTATTTAATAGCTATGGGAAAAGTCCCAGAGCTTAAGAACATAGTAGAAGATAAGAACCAAGTAATCCTTGGAAGCATGGTTACGTTCACACAGTTAAAAGAAAGTGTGCTAATTAGAGAAAATTTTAATGCATTATATGAGTGTGCAAAAAATATGGGCTCACCTCAAATTAGAAATACTGCTACAATAGGTGGAAACATTGCTAATGCAGGATCTGCAGCAGATGCAATACCTTGTATAATGAGTATTGATGGGATTTTAGTTATTGAATCAATAGATGGGACAAGAGAAATAAGCTGTGTGGAGTATTTCAAAAATTACTCTGAAGAAAAAATAAAAGAAAAAGAAATTCTAACTAAAATAATTATACCAAAGAAAAGTGAGAAAAGTGGATATTATAAGCTTGGTAAAAGAAATGCTCTAGCTATAGCCAGGGTTAGTGCTGCAGTAAGCTTAAATATTAAAGAGGATACAGTAATAAGTATAAGCATAAGCCTTGGAGCTGTTGGGAAATATCCATTTAGGTCAGTAGAATTTGAAAAGCATGGTGAGGGTAAAAAGCTTGAATGGCTTTACGGAGAAGAAGCATTAAATATTTTAGAAAATGAAGTGTATGAGAGTATTAAAGGAAGAAAGACAATGCCCTTTAAGAAGGAAGCTGTTAAAGGAGTATATAAAGAAGCTTTAAGAATTGCTCTTGGAAAATAAATTATAGTATATCCAAATATGTTGAGAATTGGAGTGAGAGTATGGTTAAGGTTACTATAAAGGTAAATGGTAAGGAATATACAAGAGAAATTAATCCCATAATGAGATTGCTTGACTTTTTAAGAGATGAAATAAAGCTTAAGGGTACTAAGGAAGGCTGTGGAGAAGGTGAATGCGGAGCTTGCACAGTAATTGTGAATGGAAATACTGTTAACTCATGTATTATGTTAGCTGCAGCAGCAGATGGAGCTGAGGTTTTAACTATTGAAGGCTTATCAGGTGATGAACTTCATCCAATTCAACAATCATTTGTTGAAGTCGGAGCAGTACAGTGTGGGTATTGTATACCAGGTATGGTTCTAAGTGCAAAGGCTCTTTTAGATAAGAATATTGAAGCTACTGAAGAGGAAATAAAAGAAGGTATATCAGGAAATTTGTGCAGGTGTACAGGCTATAAAAAAATTGTAGATGGAGTTAAGCTTGCACAAATTAAATTGAAAAATAGTTAGGGGGGAAGGTCTATGAAGGCTGTTGGTCAAGGTTTAATAAAACCTGATGCTTATGATAAGGTTTCGGGTAAGGCTGTTTATCCCGATGATATAGAATTTGAAGGAATGCTTTATGCTGGAGTTAAAAGAAGTACTATACCCTTCGGAAGGTTAGTAAGTATAAATATAGATGAGATAAAAAAACTACCAGGAGTAGAATGTGTAATAGATTACAGTATGATTCCAGGAGCAATAACTCATGGAGTTATATTTAAGGATACACCTATTTTAGTTAAGGATATTATCAAAAGGGTGGGAGATGCAATATTACTTATAGTTGCAAAAGATAAGGAATCCCTAGATAATGCACTTAAAAGAGTTAAAGTAGAATATGAAGAATATGAGGGAGTATTTACAGTTGAGGATGCTTTGAAAGAGGGAGCCCCCATACTTGGAGATGGAAGTAATATATTATATGATATTAAAATTAAAACTGGTAATATAGAAGATGGCTTCAAGGAAGCAAAATATATTGCTGAAAACTGGTACAGTACTCCAATGATTGAACATGCATTCCTGCAGCCTGAGGCAGCCGTTGGTAAATTTAATGAGGATGGTAGTATTGAAGTATATGTTGCGACCCAATATCCCCATTATGACAGGGAAGAGGTAGCAAAATGCCTTAATATAGAAGAGGACAAAGTAAGAATAAATAATACTACAATAGGCGGAGCATTTGGAGCAAGAGAGGATATTAATCCACAGTGTCATGCAGCACTTGCAGCTTATTTTACAAAAAAACCAGTTAAAATTGTTTATTCAAGGGAGGAATCTACCCTATCACACAGTAAAAGACACCCAATAAAGATGCATTACAAAACAGGAGTAAGGGCTGATGGAAAGCTATGTGCTTTAAAAGTAAGAATTTATGGCGATACTGGAGCCTATGCATCCTGGGGAATGAACATATTGAGAAAATCAGCGGTGCATGCAACAGGACCATATCATATTCCAAATATAGATATACAGGCACTGGCTGTTTATACAAATAATCCATATAGTGGAGCTATGAGAGGTTTTGGAGCTGCTCAGGTTCCTATAGGATCAGAAAGTCAAATGGATATATTGGCAGAAATGCTTGGAATGCATCCTCTTAAATTTAGATATATAAATTCCTTTGAAGTTGGGAGCATTACAGCTACAGGACAATGTTTATCCTCTAGTGTAGGAATTAAGAAGTGTATTGAAAAGATAGCAGAAATAGATGGAATTGAGCTGTAAGGGGGGAGAGAGATGAAAAAAAGAGGAAATGGCTATGCAACAATATTTTATGGAACTGGTTATGGAAATGGATTCCCTGATGAGTCCAGAGCTACTGCAGAAATTAGTGATGATGGTAAAATAACAGTATATGTTGGAGTAGCTGACGTTGGACAAGGTGGAATTAGCATAATGTGGCAAATTGCAATAGAGACCCTAGGCATAAGCAGAGAACTTGTTACAATAAGAAATAATAGCACAGGTATTATGAGAGATTCAGGTACTGCAGCTGCCAGCAGGCAGACCTATAATACAGGAAATGCAGTTCTTGTTACATGCAAAAAGTTAAGGGATAATATGGAGCTTGCAGCTAAGGATGATAGTAAACTTAGAATTGAAGACTCTAGCTTGCCTGAATTATATAAGGTAATGACAAATAAAAAATTAGAAACTAGAGTAGAAGGATATTTTAAAGCTGCAACTTCACAGGTGGATTTAGAGACAGGACAAGGTAATCCATATTGGCCTTATAGTTTCGGAGCACAAAGAGTCACAGTTGAAGTAGATGACGAAACTGGAAAGGTAGATATTATTGATATAGTTGCACTAAATGATGCTGGAAAAATTATTAACCCTGTATTAGCAGAAGGACAGGCACATGGAGGAACTGCCATGGGTATAGGTTATGCAATTATGGAAGAAGTAGAGCTTAATAAGGGAACTATAAAAAATAAAAACTTTTCTGACTATATTATACCAACAAGTATGGATATTCCTAATATTAGATCGATTTTTGTTGAGGAAGATGAAGAAACTGGACCTTATGGTGCGAAGGGACTTGGTGAGCCATCTATGATTCCAACAGCTCCAGCAATAATTAATGCAATATATGATGCAGTTGGAGTAAGAATTTATGATCTTCCTGCAACCTGTGAAAAGGTTTTATTGGCAATTAAAAATAAGAATGCAAAATGATCCACATATATAATATAATAAAGATATAGAAGCAGTTTGGGGAGGGATATAAATGACACACAAAGTAATAGGCGAAAGTGTTAATAGAGTTGATGCAGTAGCTAAGGTTACAGGTAAGGCTAAGTATACTGATGATTTTTTCGAACGAGATATGCTAGTGGGAAAGGTTCTAAGAAGTCCCTATGCCCATGCAATAATCAAAAATATTGATGTAAGTAAGGCTAAGGTTTTAACCGGAGTTGAAGCTGTTATCACACATAAGGATCTGCCAGGAATTCAATTTGCAACAGCAGGCCACCCCTGGTCATTAGACCCTGGACATAGAGATGTTGAAGATAGGCTTATGTTGACTGATAAGGCACGCTTTGTAGGTGACTCAGTTGCGGCTGTTGTTGCTGTAGATACACTTACTGCAGAAAAAGCATTAAAGCTAATAGAAGTTGAATATGAGGTTCTTCCATTTGTGCTAGACCCTGAGGAAGCTATAAAACCAGGAGCACCTGTAATACACGATGAAAGACCAAATAATATAATAAGTTCCTTTGGTACAGAGGTTGGAGACATTAAAGCAGATATTGAGAATGCTGATCATGTATTCGAAGGGGTATATGAAACCAGTATGGTTCAGCATTGTCAAATGGAAAACCAGACAGCATATGCATATGTGGATTCAGAAGACCGTATTGTAATTGTTAGTTCCACTCAAATTCCACATATTGCTCGAAGAATTGTTGGACAAGCGCTTGGTATCCCATGGGGTAGAATAAGGGTTATTAAACCGTACATTGGTGGGGGTTTTGGAAATAAGCAGGATGTTATTATTGAACCACTAACTGCTGCAATGTCCCTTGCAGTTAATGGAAGACCAGTTAGATATTCACTGACTAGGGAAGAAACTTTTATAGATACAAGAACTCGACATGGGATGAAATTTCATCTTAAGACTGCAGTTTCCAAGGAAGGCAAGTTGATAGGTATATATATTAATGATATTGTAAATAATGGAGCATATGCTTCCCATGGACATTCAGTTACTATGAGCTCAGGTGGTAAGTTTAGATATGTTTATGATTTTAAATCAATTAAATTTGAACCTAAAACAGTATATACAAACCTCCCAACTGCAGGTGCAATGAGAGGTTATGGAGCTCCACAGATGGCATATGCACTTGAGTGTCATTTAGAGGATATTGCTCGTAAGCTAAACATGGATCCAATTGAATTTAGAAAACAGAACTTTATTAGTGAAGGCTATATGGAGCCACTTTCCAAAAATGTGGTGCGTTCCTTTGGATTACCTGAGTGTATTGAAAAGGGTAAAAAAATGATTAACTGGGATGAAAAGAAGAAGCTTTACAAGAATCAGACTGGTGAAAAAAGAAGAGGTATTGGTATGGCATGCTTTAGCTACTTGTCAGGTACCTATCCTGTTGCCCTAGAGATTGCAGGAGCAAGAATTGTAATGAATCAGGATGGTTCTGTTCAGCTTCAAATAGGTGCAACTGAAATTGGCCAGGGAAGTGATACTGCTTTCGGTCAAATGGTTGCAGAGGTTCTTGGATTGCCATTTAATATGGTCCATGTTATATCAACCCAGGATACTGATATAACCCCATTTGATACGGGCTCCTATGCATCTAGACAGAGCTTTGTAACAGGAGCTGCTGTTAAGAAAGCTGCTGTTGAGGTTAGGGAAAAGGTTCTAACTTTTGCAAGTAAGAAGATAGGGCTAAGCATTGATGAATTGGATATAGTCAATGCTCAAATAGTGGAGAAGAAACTTGGAAGAACCATATGTTCATTGGAAGAGGTTGCAATGGAATCCTATTATGATAGGGTAAATGCAGCTCCAATTACCAGTGATGTTTCAGCAAATGTTCGAACTAATGCTGTAGCCTATGGAGCTACCTTTGTAGAGGTGGAGGTTGATATGAAAACTGGTCAAATTGAAATATTGGAAATATATAATGTACATGATTCTGGTACAATAATTAATCCAAAACTAGCTGAAGGACAGGTACATGGAGGAGTCAGCATGGCATTAGGATATGCCCTGTCAGAGCAAATGCTATTTGATAAGAAAACAGGAAAACCATTAAATAATAACCTTCTAGACTATAAGCTTCAAACCATTCTTGATACACCGGACATTGGAGTTGGATTTGTTGAAACTTCTGATCCCGCAGCATCCTTTGGGCAAAAGTCCCTTGGTGAAAACCCTGTTGTTTCTCCTGCACCTGCAATTAGAAACGCTGTTTT
>JBEQBT010000133.1:0-8847 GCA_041639705.1 Clostridiaceae bacterium
CTCATTATTCATAGGTAGCCTTAAAAGAACCTTTTTTACAGGTATGTTTACCAGTCTTTTTAAATTACTTATTCTTGAATCCGCAAGCATGGTGATCCCTCCATCAACCATTGCTTGTGCTGCCTCCGGAATTGCACAGAAGCATTTGGTAACTCCCATAATGCTTACTCCTTTAGGAGTAAACAAATCATTCATAACTTTGGAATTATGCTTTAACTTTGACTGGCTTATTTCAATTCTAGGATACATGATTTCCCCCCACTATTCATTATCAATCTGGAGACTTTTTTTCATCAATTTTAATGTTGCTTCTGGATATTTTCTTAATAGTACTCCTAATGATGCCATTATATAGTTGTTGTCCACCAAAATTTTTGCTTCAGCAGTTGGAAATAGTTCTGTTCCTTTTCCACTTGATGAAATTTTTTCCATTATATCAATTCTGCTTGGTAGTCTTGTTAGTGCACCACCTGTGCCAATAATATATTTTATCTGTGTCAAATCCTTACCTTCTGCTACTGATTTTCGCCCTGCTCCTTCTCCATAAAGCTTTCTTATACTTCCTGCATGTCTTTCAACAGCAGTCAGCACAGCCTCAAGTGTCAATCTCTCAACAAGCTTTATTTCCTTATCAGACTTTGGAATCCCATTATATGTTTCTAGAGCTTCAGTTATATCAAAACCAAGCTCCTTGTTTAGCTTTTCCATTCCAATTCTATCAATAACATTGTATCTATTAATGTAAACTCCAAGATCTCCTTCAACAGTTCTTTTAGCAGTTGGTTCAGGGGCTAAGAGAATTCTTGATATTTCCTCAGAACCATCAGTTACAGAATGAATGTCAGTAGTTGCACCTCCAACATCTATAACTACAAGGTCTCCTATTTCTTCTCTTAATAACTTTGCTGCTTCCATTACAGCTCCTGGAGTTGGAATAATTGGTCCTGTGACCATTTCTCGAACCTTCGTCATACCTGGTGCATGAACAATGTGCTCCTCAAAAACACTTTGAATAACCTTTCTTGTAGGTTCAACATTCAAGAAATCTACTTTTGGATACACATTATCAACTATATACAGCTTTGAACTGGAATTCTTGAATATTTCCCTAATCTCCTCCTTATTTTCACAGTTACCTGCATATATAACAGGAATTCCAAGATTTAAATCGAGAATTTTTTCTGCATTATCAAGGGCTGTATCCCTTTCACCGTAATCAAGTCCACCTGCAATAAGTATTATATTGGGTTTTATCTCTTGAATTTTATTTAAATCAGTTCTTCTAAGCCTGCCAGCAGTAACCATGTGTATTATAGCTCCTGCCCCAAGTGCAGCTTCCTTTGCAGCCTTTGCAGTCATATCATAAACAAGTCCATGAACACTCATTTTAAGTCCACCTGCAGCTGAACTGGTTGCAAGAAGTTCTTCATATTGAAATTCATTAATTCTTAAATTATTTTTTAAATCCTCAATAGCATATTTTAGTCCAATAGTAACATCACCATCAAGTACAGATGTGGGTCCCTGGCCTTGTCCTAAAAACTCTGGATTTGATCCATGAATATTATTAAATGCATTTACAACTGTTGTTGTGCTGCCTATTTCTGCTACAAGCACATCAGCCTTCATTTATAAAACCCCTTTCAGGCTTTTCATGTGTTGCCATATCGCATATATGAAAGCGTAACTGTCATCCTGAACGCAGTGAAGAATCTAAGATCCTTCACTGCGTTCAGGATGACATGGGAAATGTTTCATATTAATAACAATACAGCTCCAATATGAAAACTACCTACCTTAATCCCTTAGCCTCTAATTCTCTTCTCTTTTTTACAAGCAAGGTTGCAACATGAACTCCCTTAGTTCCTCTTCCGAAACCTGCATCCACTCCAGCTTCTACAGCAAGATCATTAGCGACCTGTGTTCCTCCAGCAACTAATATCAATTTTTCTCTTACACCCTTTTCAATACATAGCTCGTGAATTCTCTTCATATTTTTATAATGTGTATTATCATGACTTATAATTGTACTTGCTAGTATTGCATCTGCATTTGCTTCAATAGCAGCATCAACCAATTTTTCAACAGGTACAGAAGTTCCTAGATAAATACATTCCATACCATATCCTTCAATACCGCCATGTTTAATATCTAAAATTTCTCGCATTCCAACTGAATGTTCATCATCTCCAACTGTTCCTGCAACTATTTTCATTGGCATTCTCTCTATATCTTCTCTTATTTCATCATTAGTCATAATTTCAGGCTTTGGTGGAATATATAATTTAGTAACGTCAATCTCAAATGGAACTCTACCCTTAATCTCAACTAGAGTACCCTCTGCATCCTGCATTATTTGCTTATGAACTATTTCCACATCTATAAGCCCAAGCTTTTTACCTATTTCTACTGCTGCAGCTTCAGCTGTCCTTTCATCAACGGTCAGCATCATTGTCTGCAGTACATATCCATCTCCTGCCCATTCAACCTCTGGCTTAACATGTTCTCTTTCCCAGTATTTTCTTGATTCCTTTAATCTGTTATTAACATTATCTTCCTCATCTAACTCGTCAATATAAACTATTTTTTCAGGAACTTCTAATGTTGATCCATTTATCAATTCAGACGGATTTGTTACATTATTTGGAAGATTGTTATAGCCATAATGAGCTGTTACAGGTGCCATATAGTCCTTATCTCTTGGATATACTGTTCCTGCTCCAAGTCCACCATCAATTTTTCTAACTATACCATCGCCGTTTCTTTCTGGATAATAACCTGAATCAACAAAGAATCCTTCTTCTACAGCTTTAAAATAACCACCAACCTCAATGATTTCTTCCATGAAAAGTACTGCTCTTTCCTTTATTTCTCTAGCTTTTTCACGGAGATAACCATCCTTTTTAAGTTCAACCATTTCCATTAATCCGTCCATACCTGCAAATGCCTGCTTTGCAGTGCTAATAGCAGCAATATTGTTATAATGCCATGGAACATTTCTACCCTCGTCAGGAGTAATAGTGGACTGTATATCTGCACTTGTTAATTCTGAGGTTAATAGATTTAGAACATGGGTTACAGTAGCTTCTCTAGTATCTGATTCCATGTACTTAGTGTTCATTTGAGCTCTCATTTTATAGTCATGAAAAAAGTCTCTTAGTGCAACAGCATATGGTAAATCCAACCTCATAGAAGGTGCTGGTGGTGCAGTAGGAGGAACAGTTGAAAGGCAAATATTACTTGGATCCATTCCAACCTTTCTTGAATAAACAGAATTAAGAGCATGCTGAACCATAAGTTCTGGTACAACCTTCCATGCCTGTCGAGCAGTAGCATTGGCATTATGTGCTCCATCTATCTGTGCCATATCTGCCCATGTCATAACCTTTTTAGCTTCAGCTGCATCAACAAAGCTTCTAATCATATTTATATTTCTATATAAAACATTATATTGTGGATCCTGGTGAGCTCCATTTACTCCCTCTTCTGCAAACATAACAGCAATATCAGGACCTGCCTCTCCTGAAACATATGAATGATAGTTTAGTGGACGTCCTACTTCCTTTTCTATCATATCAAGAGCTTTTCTCTGAGCTCTAACCTGTTTCCTTGTAATTGGAATTCCACCAATTCCCTGGGGAGTACCTTCTATAAGTCCATCGTAATGACTTTGACCTGCAGTTCTAATAACCATAATATGGTCTGCTCCATGCCATGCAGCCATTCTCATTCTTCTAATATCATCCTCAAATCTACCTGAAGCAATTTCAGTTGTAATTATTGCTTTTGGTTGGGGATCTATATTATTAAAATATTTTGATGAGGGCAAGCCATAGCTATTTTGGAGTGGTTTACTCATTTCATGGAATTCAAATGGTCCCATTTCAAGGTTAGGGGCTGGTTCTCTCCAGTGCCACCCTCTTCTCGTTGGTCTATATTTATCCAAATCTTTTAATATCTCATCTACATTTATCTTTTCATCTCTTCTAATAGTCATTATTTAGTACCTCCCTTGAAAATCTCCACTGCCATGTCCCAGTGTTGACCTTCTGCCATTTCACGTCCAACCTCTCTATAGTCCCTGTTTAGTATTCCGGCAATCTTCCAAACTATGTGTCCAACACCCTTTCCCATAAGTCCTCTATCTATTGTATTATCAACAATTTCTTTAGCCTCAAGGCTTGAAAAACCCATTCTAAGCAAAACAGATCTTTCTATTGAGGGGGTTGTATTATTATTTGCAAGCTCAAGAAGTGGATTTACTACTTTTTCGGTCATTTCCCAGAATCTCTTCTCTAGTTGCTCATCTGTTAGGTTCTTCAAACGCTCTCTTCTTATATCAAAATCATCAGCTCTTTTGATTGGCATATAAATCCTCCTATCCTATTTTTATTTTTAATTCCTTTATTGTATCCAAAACGAATTCTCTATCTGACTTTGTGTCCTCAATAAGGAATTCGATGTCCTCTTTTGTTACTTTTTCTACCCTGAAATTATTTATACAGTTTTTTATATATGATTTTCTAAGCTTCTCCATATCTACCTTTTTTGCCTTTATCATAGTTGGATGCTCAGGAAGAATAATATTTTTCCCTGGTACTTCCTCCTCAGGATTTCCAAACTTAACTTCCACTCCCATTTGCCTTGCAAAGCTAAGTTGAGCTAGTGGATGCTTCCCTGCTCCTGTATATTCGGTTTCCTGTACAACTATTACTTGATCCCTGTCCATTTCCATTGATAATGCAAATGCTGCGGTAAGAGATGTATTTCCTGCTGGTCCCCTTTCCATTCCTTCAAGCTGTGCTAGAGCTTCAGTTATATAGAATACTTCACCTTGAGTAATTGTATAGTATTCATCTAAATATCTTAATGGTCTTGCAGCACTTCTTGGAACATCTGATCTATCTGGCCATGTGGCAAATGGCACTCCAAAACCAGTGTGTCCTGTTGTAAATGACTTTCTATTAAAATCATGGTCAGAAGCCATATGTAATCCAGATAGGTCAACACTTGCTCCTATTACTTTTGTATTAAGTGCCCCTGCCTTTATAAGTCCTCTTGCAGTACCACTAACATTACCACCACCTGAATGGGTTATAAGAACTGCGTCTGGATCCTTTCCATTTATCTCCCTGGATTGCACTGCAACCTCATAGCCTAGTGTTTCAACTCCCCCAATCCCAAGTGGAGAATAAAGTGATGAATTAAAATATCCAGTCTCCTCCAGAATTTTTAAGTAAGTATAAAACAATTCAGGTCCAACTGTTAGCTGTACCACCTCAGCACCAAGTGACTCACACTTTCTTTGCTTTTCAAGTATTTCTGGCTGTCCTACTTTTTTTGAATCATAGCATTCTTGAACTATTATGCACTTTAGGTTCATCATTGCAGCCTGTGATGCTACTGCTGAGCCATAATTGCCACTTGTTGCTGCCATAACACCCTTATATCCATATTTTTTAGCATTATAAACAGAAATCGATGCCCTTCTATCCTTAAAGCTTCCTGATGGATTACATGACTCATCCTTTATAAATATCCTGGCTCCCTTCCCTTTTGGGGCAATTTTTCTAGCCAAAGCTGTAAGATTTTTTAATTCAAGCAGCGGTGTATTACCAACTCCTGTTTGGCTTTGAATATCCTGAACCTCCTGAAGACTGTATCCTACGTCCCTCATCATTCTTTCATAGTCAAATGAAATGCTTCCACTTTCATATATTGAATAATCAAGTCTAACAGCAGACTTCATTATCTCATTTCTTCTTCCCATAACTCCTAAATAACTCATATCCCTAATCATTAGATTCACCATCCTCTAATATGCCTCTTAGTTGAATTCCTACTTTTAAAAGCTCTGGAACAAATTCCCCAAAGCCATATTTATAGCTAGGATTAACTTCAACTAAAGTACCTATAATATCTCTTCCAGTAAGAGTTGTAATTTCAACCTCTTCACCTATATTAGAATCCTGTTTTAGAAAACCCTTAACCCAGAGCTCTAGGGGAACCTTTTTAGTATCCTCAGGAAGATAGTCTGGCCTTTCTTTAGGATTAAGCACTATTTGATGAATTTGTACCCATTCACCTTTTTTAACCATTTATATCACTCCTTATTTAATTGATGGTCAATTATCAAAAATTGTATTAGACATCTTACCAGGCATTGCTATGAAATTTACTGCCAGTTGCTGTGTCATCCTGAGCGCAGCGAAGGATCTTTCCCAGGATGCCTATAAGATACTTCACTACGTTCAGGATGACATGGTGCATAACATACTAGGCTTACATGAAATGAAATAGCCTAAATTATTCCTCAATAAGCTCTCTCATATCTCCCATTATTGCTCTTGGAACTGGAAGATCTATCATTGACTTTAGACCTGGTCTTGCATTAATAACATGAGGAATCATGTTTACGCACATTGCAATTGTACCAAGTCCTCCTTCAACCTCTGGCTTATTAGCCATATGGATTGCTGGAGTTCCTTTAATAGTTATATAGTCACCTGTTTCTGTTCCTTCCATTTCAGGTTCTATCTGCTGAGGATGAATCATGTCAATTTTAACTTCACCATTAACCCATCCCTGACCTGTCATAGTGACTCCTGCTACATCCCCAGCTGCAGCAAAACCATAGGTAGCCTTTCTATCTACAGTAGTTACAATAGGCTTCATCTGTTGTTCAAATTTTTCTACCTTCCAGCCAATTGCATCAGCAATCATATTTACTGATTCAGCAAATCCAACATGACCTGCTAAGGTTCCATCCTTTACACCATTTTCAAATGCTTCAACTGTTATTCCTACTCCTTGTTCTTCCATAACTGCTGGTCCAAATGGTGAAAGGCTGTTTACTCTCTTAGCTTCAATATGTTCAACATCTATCATACATCCTGTTAGACAAACCACTAATAAATCCATCATAAGTCCTGGATTTATACCTGTTCCAATAACTGTTACTCCATTTTCTTTTGCAATTTGATTAAGTTCTTCTGCTAATCCTGGATTTTGTGCCCTTGGGTATGACATCTCCTCTGCTGTTGAAATTACATTTACCTTTTTTTCAAGCAGGTGCTTCAATTTTGGAAATGCATTTTTTGTAAATGAATCTGTTGCTGTAATACAAAGATCGCAGCTTTTCTCAGTAACTACTTCATCTATATTTGCCTTTATTATAACATCTGCTCTATTTCCCTTTTCAATTCCTAGAATTTCATAAATGCTTTTCCCTACTCTAGCAGCGCTATTATCACAAACACCAACAATGTCCACTCCTTTTTTATTAAGCAGCACTCTTGCCATGCCACTGCCCATTGCACCAAATCCCCAAATTGCTACTTTAATATTTTTTCTCATGTTAATTCCTCCTATAACCGTTTTTAAACTTAATATTAATAATGCAATTTTTATGCCAAGTTTTACTAGAGTAAATTAAAAATATTTAGAATATAGATTCAATTACGACCGAAAAGCCTGCATATTTATTATTATATTTTGTACATTTTACTTATTTAATATAGGTGCAATATTATTTGCATCTATAGATATTTTACAAAGCTAGCATATATGTAGATTTTTACACAGAAAAATCCCTATGCAAAATATTTTGCATAGGGATGCTCAAAATTTAGTCAATATTTATATTGTATTTTTTCATTTTATGCTGAAGTGTTTGTCTTTTTATTTTTAATAATCTTGCAGCCTCTGATATATTTTGATTAGACTGCAATAATGCCTTTAGAATAATGTTTTTTTCAACTGAGTCCATATATTCATCTATTGCCATATCAAAACCATACTCATAACTTGCATATGAGGGTATATTGATGTTGTTTGAAAAAATAAGCTCTTGAACCTGTGGAGTGAAGTACTCTTTTTTTAAAATATGGCCACTGACCATATTCATCGCACCTTCAATATAGTTTTTTAATTCTCTAACATTACCTGGCCAATCATATGACATAAATCCATCATATATTTCATTTGAAATTTCCCAAACATTTTTTGAAAGGCTTTCATTATATTTTGAAACAAATTCCTTAATGAATAATGGTATATCCTCTTTTCTCTCTTTTAGTTGTGGTATTAGAATATTTACAACATTAAGCCTATAGAATAAATCCTTTCTTAAAATACCTTTTTTTATAGCAACCTGTGGATTTTCATTTGTTGTAGCAATTATTCTAACATTAACAGGTATATCCTTAATACCTCCAACTCTTCTCAAATGTCCTTCCTGAAGCACTCTTAAAAGCTTTGCCTGAAGAGATATACTCATGGAATTTATTTCATCAAGCAATAAAGTACTCCCATCTGCTTGTTCAAAAAGTCCTGGTCTATCTACTGCACCTGTAAATCCACCCTTAACTGTACCAAAAAGTATTCCTTCAAGAAGTCCCTCAGGTAATGCAGCACAGTTAACAGCAACAAAGGGTTTATTAAATCTATTGCTTTCATTATGAATGCATTTTGCAAATACTTCCTTACCAGTTCCTGTCTCACCACAAATCAATACTGTTGAGGCGGATTTAGATGCTTTCTTTGCATTTTCCACTGCTTTTAAAAAATTTGAATTATACCCAATAATACTTTTGAATGAAAAATGTCCAGCTCTATTTGTATTATTCTTTTCTCTTAAGTTTGAAATTTTATCATACAGCTCGATTATTTTTGTGAAATCCCTGGATATTTCAACCGCCCCAACTACTAACCCCATTTGCTTAATAGGAACTGTAGTATTAACAGCGGTAATATTATAGCCTAATTTATTAACATAGTTTTGATATTTATCCATTATTAGCTCTCCAGTGTTCAATACTCTGCAAAGAGTACTGGTTGTCTCATTTA
>JBEQBT010000134.1:0-8825 GCA_041639705.1 Clostridiaceae bacterium
ATTTACATCTGACCCTCTACTGCCGGTAAGCGTACTTATAACCGGCATGGAAACCATTGCTAATACAAGAAGTATCACATAGGAGATGATAAATGCTTTATTTTTCAGGGTTTGTATTAAGGTAAAGGTAAAGATATCCTTCCAACCGGAAATATTACTATTTTTCATTAGCTTCCCCTACCTTTTCAATGAATATTTCATGGAGGGAGGGTTCACGCAATTCAAATTTCACAACGGGGATCCTGTCCTCAATGAGCTTTGTAAGAAAGGCCATTGCCTGTTCCTCTCCCTGAACTTTCAGATGATATTCACTTGGTGTTTTGTTCACAATGGTTAGTCCAAAGGAGGAGATATAGGAAGCAATATCCACATCACTTTTAATAAAAAGATTTACCCGGCCATAACCCTTCTTAATTTCATTTAAGTTTCCCTGAAGGACTGCATGTCCCCGATTTAAAATTGTAATATCGGTGCAAAATTCTTCAATTGTGGGCATCTGATGACTTGACATAATCAGATATTTGTTCTTGGCGATTTCTTCTCGTATTATTGCCTTAAACAAGTCTGTATTTACGGGGTCAAGTCCACTCAAGGGCTCATCCAGGATAATTAGTTCAGGATCTGAAATTAAAGCCGCCATCAGCTGAATCTTTTGCTGATTTCCCTTAGAAAGCTGATCTGCACGATTGGCTTTTGAAGATTTTTTGCCTTTTACCTTAAGGGGAAATATATACTCATTCACTACTAATCGTTCCGACCAGTATTCAATACGACTCATAGCAGTTTTCTTGGGTACATTTCGAAGCTTTGCAAAATATAACAACTGATCAAGGAGGGAATACTTCGGATACAGTCCCCGCTCCTCTGCAAGATATCCTAGGCTAGTTCTCACTGCATCAAGTGGTTTTCCATTCCATAGTACTTCCCCAGCATCCTTTGCCAGTATTCCCAGGATGATACGCAGTGTTGTTGTCTTGCCAGCACCATTTGTCCCCAGCAGTGCATAGACTCCCGGTTGATTAATCTCAAAACTTAAGTCATCAACAACAACTTTGTCTCCATATTTTTTTACTAAATTTGTAACACTAAAAGACATCATATCCCTCTTTCCTATCCATATCAGATTATTAATAAGGTTATTCATTATATTGGTTCGTATATTATACAAATATTTCACTGTGAATATACTTTGGATTTTTTAAAACACTTTCCTCAAACACATTAATTGTACCATAATATTACTTATATAAAAAGTAGTCCCAGTCTATTGTTATCACCTGCATTCTTTAGTATCAAAGGCAGGTAATAATTTTTGATTTTATACAAAATTTATTACCTGCCTTTATTGTTGCATTATTAAAAAATTGATTTCCTCATAATTGAAATAGATGTGACTTTTGACCTGCCTGTCACCAGTTTTATAAAATTTACCTTTACCTTGTTGCACCAAAAATTGCGCCAGATATAAAAGGTATAAGCCAAATAAACCATACAATAATACTAAACCTATGAAAATTGGTCTTAGCACTTGTATTATTCCTTACTATAACAATTGCAGCCCATAGTGCATGAAAAAGCATCAAAATAATTGCTAATAGGCCGGTTATACCGTGAAAATTAAATTGAAATCCTCCATTTGCAATTTTACCCATTAATGTTGTTCCTGTGATGTCAAATATTAAGCCAATCCAAAATATCGCCAAATGCCATTTTTTTAATTCACCTTGTATTTTTTCGCTCCATACTCCAATAGTATAAAATATAAGTGCTGAAGTTATAGCTATAATTGCATAAATTAACATAAGAGACCTCCAAATTAAAATATTTTGACCTGCTTTTGTTTATATAATATAAGTGATTTTTATTCATTTCTTTATACTAAAAAGATATAATTCAACTAAGTAATTTCTTCAAAATGCTCTCAAAGTCAGAGTATTTAAAAACTGGCATTTGAACAATTGTTATAAGATTCATTGCTATGAACTTGGCAGTTTGGTATGAATCCAGATTGCTTTTTACCTTATTGTCTTTTATAAGAATATCTTCGATAATATGAACCAGCTTTTTTATATATATGTCCTCCCTTTCGACTCCATCATTAATATAATCAGGGTTATCGTAAAACTCAGGTGTAAGCCACATATCCTTAAAGGTTTTGATAAAAATGCTTAGGTCATCGAATATTCTTTTAAGCTTATCATAGAATTCATAATTCGAGTTGACTATAGGCTGAGTTCTGTGCATATACTCACGCCAATAGTCAGTCATCATTTCAATAACTAAATCTTTTTTTGCAGGATAATAGTTATATATTGTGCCAAGAGCTATATTGGAAGCTTTTGCAACATTTCTCATATTTAATTTGTTATAACCATCTTTATAGAGTATTTCTTTAGCTGCACCCATTATAAGTTTTTTTGGATTTTCAATTATTCTTGACAAAAACAACACCTCATAAAGTTTATTAAATGAACAAAGTTCATATGAACTATGTTCATTATATGCTACTAAAAACTATTTGTCAATAATAATACTTGATGAATATGTTAACTCATGTTTTATAATTCTATAAATCACAAGCCACCTATTTATTGAACCTATAATTGGGAGGTTATCATATGGATAAAAAAGTCATATGGCTACCATTTATCATTTATTGTGTAATTTCAATCATTTGTGTTCTGCTCAACAGATCATGGAAAGTTTGTTTTTTCTTACTTATCAGTAGCATTAATAATGATATTGCTATAACTGCATAGTAAAAAGATTGAAAGTAAGGAACAACATATAAATTTGCTGTCATTTGGATCAAAGACATAATATATATGTTTGAACTTGTAAGGTAACCTTGTAACAGTAAGACACATACGAAATCCCTAATAAACAGTTTTTTAAATGTGAGAGTGGAACCATTAATAGTTGTTAGCTGAATTTTCATAAGCTGTCTCCCTGGTGTTTGCCCAATCATCCTATTATTTCTAGCCTTGTATGGTATGACACAGTAATAAACGGTGTATATTAACAATGCAAGAATACCGCCAATCCAGGCATTTGCCAGGGTTAGGTCATCTAAACGATTTAAAATAACCAAATCCTTAGCTTGTATGGATTGCATTACAATAACAGGGATACTGGCCAATAGGGAAGATGCATACCAGTCGATTAAAAATGCAATAAAACGTTTAAAATAAGATGCTTTTTTATAATTCATAAAAATCCTTCTCCTTATACTGTTGTGATTAACAGGTTGATAAACTGCTCATAGGTTTTCGTGTTTAATAGGGTTTGGAAATATTTTTTATTTAAAATTATTTCAGTCACAAAGTCGAATATATCATGAAACAGAATTCGATCCTCCTGATTTATAGCAAGCATGAAGACCACATTTACTTTGCTTTCATTCCATTCGATTGGGGTTGGGTGTATGGATACAGCTATAGCAGTTGAAAAAGCGCTCATCTCGAGGGGGTGAGGCATTGCAATATTTGTGTATGCACTGGGACTGATTTTTTCTCTTTCATAAAGCTTTTCCTGGAAAGATGAGTCTACATAATCGAATTTAATTAAAGCATTAGACAAACAATTTATAGCATCTTTCTTATTGGAAAAATCAGGATCATAGAAAAAAAGCTCCTTCTTAAATATAAATTTAAGCTTTTCCTCCAAAACAGCTCTTACCTTTGCTTTTTTAATCTCTTCAATCTCAGTATTAGTTCAGCCAGGTGGTATTGGAGGCACCTTTGGTCTTGCCTTCCTAATGGCATTTGGAGCAAAGAGCAAGAGATTGAAAATGCTTGGAAAAATGTCAATAATTCCTACAATCTTTGGAATAAACGAACCATTATTATTTGGTATTCCAATACTCCTAAACCCATTGCTATTCATTCCTTATGTATTGAATCCAATTGTTGGTACGACAATAAGTTATCTTTCTATCGCACTCGGTATTACACCAAGGTTGACGGGTGTTATAGTAAACTGGACTATGCCCCAGGTTGTTTCAGGGTTCCTGGCCCAGGGCGTACCAACTGCAATTTTACAGGTGGTAGTAATTATTGTAACTACATTGATTTGGGTACCATTCTTTAAGATGGTTGACAAGCAGGTTGTAAAAGAGGAAACATTTGAACTGGAAGCAGAAAATTCAGCAACAGTATAAATAAATAATAGGTAATAGAGAGGGAGAGGCCGAAGACTCTCCCTCCTTATCAAGGAGGAATATATGAGCAGGTTACCAGATAATTTCTTATGGGGAGGAGCAGTTGCAGCTAACCAGTGCGAGGGTGCATGGGATGTTGATGGAAAGGGCATCAGCACAGCAGACTGCATGACTGCTGGAAGCAAAACTACCAGGCGTGAATATACAGAGGGTATTATAGAAGGAAAAAATTACCCAAGCCATGAAGCTATAGATTTTTATCATCATTATAAGGAGGACATAAAACTTTTTGCAGAAATGGGATTTAAGTGTTTTCGTACTTCCATCAATTGGACGAGAATATTTCCACAGGGAGACGAAAAGCTGCCCAATGAAAAGGGTTTGCAATTTTATGATTCCTTATTTGACGAGTGTTTGAAGTATGGAATAGAACCCGTGGTAACAATATCTCATTATGAAACACCATATGCTTTAGTTAAAAAATATGGTGGATGGAAAAATCGAAAATTAATAGACTTCTATTTGAATTATTGTGAAGCTATATTTAATAGATTTAAGGACAAGGTTAAGCATTGGATGACCTTTAATGAAATAAACGTAATAACACTAAATCCCTCTATGAGTGTGGGGCTTGTAGTGGAGGAAGGTGAGAACTTTGATCAGATGGTTTATCAGGCAGCACATCATTTACTTGTGGCAAGTGCAAGGACTGTCAATTTAGGACACAGCATCAATGGGTCATTTAAAATTGGAATGATGATGCTATATCCTACCTTTTACGCTGAAACCTGTCATCCTGAGGATCAGCTAAAGGCAATGGAAGCCATTGATTGCCATTATTTCTTTTCTGATGTACAGGTAAGGGGTGCATATTCTAATAAAGCAAAAAGATTTCTTGCAGGGAAGGGGATTTCAATCACAAAGGAGCCGGGAGATGAAGGGGTTTTAAAGAATGAGGTAGTTGATTTTATAGGCTTTAGTTATTATAACTCAAATGTTGCCTCACGCATTATGGATAAAGCGCTGACAGGTGGTAATATGCTTAATGCAATAAGAAATCCCTTCCTTAAGGAATCTAATTGGGGATGGACCATAGACCCAATAGGATTGCGTCTGGCACTTAACTACTTATATGAAAGCTATCAGAAACCACTGTTTGTAGTAGAAAATGGTCTTGGAGCAATTGATAGGTTGGAATCCGATGGGAGTATTAGGGATACCTATCGTATCGACTATATAAGTGAACATATAGAGCAAATGAAATTGGCAGTTGATAATGATGGGATCGAATTAATAGGATATACTGCCTGGGGCTGTATTGACCTTGTTTCCGCAGGTACAGGGGAAATGGAAAAACGCTATGGTTTTATATATGTAGATAAGGACAATGAAGAAAAGGGGACCCTGAAGCGTTTTAAAAAAGCGTCCTTTGAGTGGTATAAAAAAGTAATCGCCACGAATGGCGAAGATCTGGATTAGGAGGGAAATCATGAAATATCCGCATTTATTTTCACCGATTAAGATTAACAGCATGATAGTTAGAAATAGAATCGTAGCAACTCCAATGGGACATAATTTTTTCGATAAGTCCTTAGGTGGCGCTGGAATCGTCATAGCAGGTTCCGTTATTACTGAGCCTGGAAAATCATCCTGGGCATCGCCTGATGAACCTTATGCATTTTCCAAATATGAAGTGGAGAAAACAAGACAAAGAGTTTTAATTGCCCACCAGGCAGGTGCAAAAGCATCCATCGAAATTGGCAATGCTGGTCAATATGCAAGGGTAAAGGATTATGCAAAGGGGTCAACAGGCTTTATCCGTGCTGATGGGGTGGAAGTAAAAGAAATGACAGAAGAAATGATGGAGGAGACCTTAAGCTGGTATGAAAAGGCTGCCTTTGATGCAAAGGATATAGGCTGTGATATGATATTTATGCATTTTGGCCATGGCTGGCTGGCAACGGAATTCCTTTCACCATACTTCAATAAAAGGACAGATGAATATGGCGGAAGTATTGAAAACAGAGCCCAATTCCCTAAAAGGATTATTGAAAGGGTTAGAGGTGCAGTAGGTCGAGATTTCCCAATCGATATGAGAATTTCAGCTACAGAGTGGGTGAAGGGTGGAATTGAATTTGAAGATGTGCTGACCTTTATAAAAATGGTAGAGCCCTTGATAGATACTGTACAGATTTCATGTGGTTTGGATATAGAACATGAGGCTAATGTTCATATGGCTACTACCAACTTCTCAGAGCATATGCCCAATGCAAAATATGCAAAAATAGTAAAGGAAAATGTTAATATACCGGTTTCAGTGATTGGAGCTATCATGAATCCTGATGAAGCAGAGCAATTGATTGCAGATGGAATCGTAGATATGGTTGCCCTTGGACGTCCCCTGGCAGCAGACCCTGAATGGCCTAAAAAAGCAAGGGAAGACAGACCAGAGGATATTGTTCCCTGCATAAGATGCCTGCAGTGCTACCATATATCCACAAATCGCCGCAACGTTGGGTGTTCCGTAAATCCAAGGTATGTTAACGAATCTTGGATTCCCAGTACTCTGGAAAAAGCTGATAAGAGGAAAAAAGTTGTGGTAATAGGTGCCGGACCTGCAGGATTAAAAGCAGCTTTGACAGCAAATGAGAGAGGTCACGAGGTAATTTTATTTGAAAAAAATGATTTTATTGGTGGAGAGCTGCACTATGTGGCAATGGAATACTACAAGGTGGATATTAAAGCATATTTGGATTATCTGAAAGCCCAATTGAATAAATCCAGTGTGGAAGTGCATCTAAATACAGAAGCTACACCTGATATGATCAAGGAAATTATGCCCGATGCAGTAATAGTTGCGGTAGGTGCCGATCCTGTAATGCCTTATATCCCAGGAATTGACAAACATCATGTTATAAATTTCTATGATGCCATCGAACATGAGGATAAAATAGGAAAACATATAGTGATTATTGGAGGAGGTACCATTGGTGCAGAAATTGGACTTGAGCTTGCCTCCTTAAAGGGAAAAAATGTTACTATTGTAGAGATAGCAGAGGAATTAGCAGCACAGGGCAACATGCTCTACAAAATTGCTCTCCGTCAAAAAATGGAGCAGGCAGACACATTAAAGACGATGCTGAAAACTGCATGTCAGGAAATTAAGGAAGATGGAGTAGTGGTTAAAACAAAGGACGGTGAGGAAAAATTCATCAAAGCGGATACTGTTATCATCGCAACTGGATTAAAAGCAAATAAAATGGTGGCAGAAAGTTTTTATGGAATCCTACCTGAAACATTTATGATTGGAGATTGTGTTAAACCAAGAAAAATTATGGAGTAGGTATTTGAAGGATATACGATTGCTTCCAATATATAATCGACATAAAGAAGGTGGAAAATAATGAAACAATTTACCTATGTAATACATGATCCAATTGGGATTCATGCAAGGCCAGCTACTATCTTAACAATGGAAGCAAAAAATTATTTATCAGAAATTACTTTTGAAGCCAATGGCAAAAAAGCAAATGCAAAGTCCATGCTTAAGGTTATGAGTCTAGCAGTTAAGCAAGGAAACGAAGTAATAGTTACAGTAGATGGCGTTGACCAAGATAAGGCAATTGCTAGATTAGAAGAATTATTTAAAGAAAATCTATAGACTTATAAATGGCAGCCATATGAGTAATTACTTTTCAATATTTAATAATTCATATGGCTGCCATTATAAATTCTATTGTTAAGAATTATTAGTTCAGCATCCCGAGTCAGACGGCCTGTTAATACTACTTTGTTCATAAAACTCATCTCTTTTTATGTAATTATATCCAGAATTTTTATTTTCAAATATATGTTCTGAAGAAAATGATGAAGTTAGAGTTGATTTCTATCAAGGGTAAAGGATCGGGCAGAGATCTATAAAAACAAACAATTAATGAATAAAACAATATACGATTGTTTATTTTCTGAGAAGACATTAAAATATTAATAAGGGTAAAATGGTTATTTATTTAATTAGGAAGAAAGTGTAATATATATTTGCAAAAAAATACCCCCGACAAAGCTGAAGTTGCAGTTTATGGAGACCAAATGAATTTTGAAAAAATACATGAGGCATTACATAATATAACTGGTGATGAATATTAAAGACAAAGGCAGGAGTGATTGCTGCTGCAGAAAAATATGGGTGTGATGTTGAGAATATTAGGTATTCCGGGGAGTAGCATGAGGGGATTGATTGGTGAAAAAAAGTAATATAATATATAACTATCAAAATGAAGGGAAGGATTAACTTATGGATATACTTGATGCTATTTTTACCCGCAGAAGCATTAGAAAGTTTACAGGGGAACTGGTTAGTGAAGAGGATTTAAAAACAATTTTGAAGGCAGGCTTTTCTGCTCCATCAGCACATAACTACAGGCCCCAGCATTTTGTTGTTGTCAGAGAAAAATCATCCCTTGAAAGCATAAACAGCTTTCATCCATATACAAAAATGCTGCCTAAGGCAGGATGCGGAATAATAGTATGTGGAGACACTGAAAAACAAAATGTCACAGGTTTTTTAGTGGAGGATTGTTCAGCCTCAATTGAAAACATGCTTTTGGCAGCCCATGGCCTTGGACTTGGAGCAGTGTGGTGCGGACTTTATCCTGTTACTGAGTTG
>JBEQBT010000135.1:0-8810 GCA_041639705.1 Clostridiaceae bacterium
GTAAAAGAAATGATTGAAAATAATAAAGATACAAAGGGAGCCTTAATACCTGTACTGCATAAGGTACAGCATTTGTATGGTTACCTCCCAGAGGATGTTTTACATCTTGTTTCAGAGGGATTAGATGTTCCTATGACTGAGATATATGGTGTTGCAACCTTCTATCACATCTTCTCATTAGAACCAAAGGGAGAACATATTATAAGAGTTTGTCTTGGAACTGCATGTTATGTTAAGGGATCCCAACTTCTTATTGATAAGCTTTGCCAAATTCTTGGGATTGAATTGGGAAATACAACCAAGGATAATAAATTTACTCTTGAAGCGACAAGGTGTATTGGTGCATGTGGATTAGCTCCTGCAATGATGATTGGAGAGAAAGTATATGGAAGACTTACCCCAGATGATATTCCAAGGATTCTAGAAGAATATAAATAACCTGAGCTTATTAAAGGAGGGAATTATATGAAAACATTACAAGAACTTGAAGAAATAAGGAAGAAGACAATAGATAAAGTTAATCAAAGAACAGATAGAACAACCACAAGAGTGGTTGTCGGTATGGCAACCTGTGGTATTGCAGCTGGAGCAAGACCGGTTTTAGTTTCTATTATGGATACGGTAAAGGAAATGGGTATAAATGATGTAATAGTCGCTCAGACAGGCTGTATAGGAGTATGCAGATTAGAACCCATCGTAGAAGTAATAAAACCTGGGGAAGAAAAGGTTACTTATATAAAAATGACCCCGGAAAGGGCAAAAAGAGTTATTAAAGAACATGTTATCCAGGGTAGAGTTGTTGAAGAATATGTTATGCATATAGTTGATGGAAAAGTTATAAACGATTATACAGTTCAGAAAGACTGATGGGAGGGTTAAAAATGGCATTTTATCGATCACAGGTTTTAGTTTGTGGTGGTACTGGGTGTACTTCATCTGGTTCAAGCAACATTCTAGATGCATTTAAAAAAGAAATCTCAAAGCATGGACTGGAAAATGAAATAGAAATTGTAAGGACTGGCTGCTTTGGTCTTTGCGAGCTTGGACCAGTTGTTATAGTTTATCCTGAAGGAGCATTCTATAGTAGAGTAAAAGCTGAGGATATTCCTGAATTGGTGGAAGAACATCTAATAAAGGGAAGAATTTTAAAAAGATTAGTTTATCATGAAGCAATTGAAGAGGATAGGGTAAAATCATTAAATGATGTAGATTTTTATAAAAAACAGTTAAGAATAGCTCTTAAAAACTGCGGCGTTATTGATCCTGAAAACATTGATGAATATCTAGCATTTGATGGATACAAAGCTATTGAAAAGGTACTGACACAAATGACGCCTCAAGATGTTATTGATGCAATGAAAAAATCGGGATTAAGAGGAAGAGGGGGCGGTGGGTTCCCAGCAGGTAATAAATGGGAATTTGCTGCTGCTCAAAAAAATGAACAAAAGTATATAATTTGTAATGCAGATGAAGGTGACCCAGGTGCATTTATGGATCGTTCTGTACTTGAAGGTGACCCACATGTAATAATTGAGGCAATGGCTATAGGAGGGTATGCAATAGGAGCTAATGAAGGATATATATATATTAGAGCTGAGTATCCTATAGCAGTTCATAGACTTGAAATAGCAATTAATCAAGCAAGAGAATATGGATTGCTTGGTAAAAATATATTAGGAACAGGCTTTGACTTTAATATTTTCATAAGACTTGGCGCAGGAGCATTTGTTTGTGGTGAGGAAACAGCCCTAATGAGATCGATTGAGGGTAAGAGAGGTATGCCTACTCCAAAGCCGCCATTCCCAGCAGTAAGTGGATTATGGGGAAAGCCAACTGTAATTAATAATGTTGAAACCTTTGCAAATATTCCCCAAATAATGCTAAAGGGAGCAGATTGGTTCTCAAGCATTGGTACGGAAAAGAGTAAGGGAACAAAGGTATTTGCACTAGGTGGAAAGATTACAAATACAGGTCTTGTTGAAGTTCCTATGGGAATAACCCTAAGGGAAGTTATATATGAAATAGGTGGAGGAATTCCGAATAATAAAAAATTTAAGGCAGTTCAGACTGGTGGACCATCTGGTGGATGCATTACAGCAGAAAGTCTTGATACAAGTATAGACTATGATACATTAATAGCACTAGGCTCAATGATGGGTTCTGGTGGAATGATAGTTATGGATGAAGACAACTGTATGGTTGATGTTGCAAGGTTTTATCTTGATTTCATAAAGGATGAATCCTGTGGTAAGTGTACTCCATGCAGAGTAGGAACAAAAAGACTCCTTGAAATACTGCAAAAAATTTGTGATGGGAAGGGGACCCTAGAGGACTTGGATAAACTAGAAACCCTCGCATACCAAATAAAGTCAGCATCACTTTGTGGTCTTGGACAAACTGCTCCTAACCCAGTTATTTCTACACTAAAGTATTTCAGAGACGAGTATATAGCACATATTGTTGAAAAAAAGTGTCCAGCTGGGGTTTGCAAGGGTCTTACAAAATATACAATTATGGAAGACAAATGTAAGGGCTGTAGCATATGTGCGAAGAACTGTCCTGTTAGTGCCATTAGTGGAAAGGTTAAGGAACCATTCCATATAGATCAAGATAAATGTATTAAGTGTGGAGTATGTATCGGAAAATGTCCATTTAAAGCAATAATCAAGAAATAATTCCGGGAAAAGGAGTGAAGGAAATGGAAATGGTTAGATTAACTATTGATGGTATTGAGCTAGAAGTTCCAAAGGGAACCACAGTTCTTGAAGCTGCAAGAGGCATGGGTATAAATATTCCCAGTCTATGTTATTTAAAGAATGTTAATTGCTCATCCAGCTGTAGAGTGTGTGTTGTTGAGGTTGGGCCAAGACTAATAGCTTCATGTACACTTGCAGCTGAAAATGGAATGAATATAAAAACTAATACTCCAAAGGTTAGAGAGGCAAGAAAAACAGTAGTAGAGCTCCTCCTTTCAAATCATAAAAGAGAGTGTACAACATGTTCAAGAAATGAAAATTGTGAATTACAGAGTATTTCTAAGGAATTGAACATAAGAGATATTAGATTTGAAGGAGAAAAAACAAAGGGTGCTATAGATAGTTCTTCAACATCAGTTGTAAGGGATCCGGAAAAGTGTATATTATGTGGAAGATGTATAGGTGCATGTGGAAATATTCAAACTGTACATGCGATAGATTTTGCAAATAGAGGTTTTAACACAATAGTGTCTCCAGCATACCAAAAACCACTGTCAGAATCAGTATGTATAAACTGTGGACAGTGTATAATAGCATGTCCAGTAGGTGCACTTACTGAAAAGGATAACACTAGTGATGTTTGGAAAGCACTTGCTGATCCAAATAAGTATGTCGTTGTGCAAACAGCTCCTGCAGTAAGAGTTGCAATTGGCGAAGAATTTGGGCTTCCAATAGGTTCAAGAGTAACAGGTAAAATGACTGCAGCATTAAGAAGGCTTGGTTTTAACAATGTATTTGATACTGATTTTGCGGCAGACCTAACAATAATGGAAGAGGGTACAGAATTATTGAATAGGCTTAATAATGGAGGTAAACTTCCATTAATGACATCCTGCTGCCCAGGCTGGGTAAAGTTTGTTGAGCACAACTATCCAGACATGCTCGATAATCTTTCGACCTGTAAGTCACCACATGAAATGGAGGGTGCACTTATTAAATCATACTTTGCAAAGAAGGTTGGAGTTGACCCTAAAAATATTGTTGTAGTTTCAATTATGCCATGTGTTGCAAAGAAGTTTGAAAATCAGAGAGAAGAGCTTTCAAATGAAAATCTTCAGGATGTGGATATAGTATTAACAACCAGGGAACTTGGACAGATGATAAAAGAAGCTGGAATTGATTTTATTAGCTTAAAGGAAGAGGAGTTTGACAATCCTCTTGGAGAATCAACTGGAGCTGCTGTTATATTTGGTGCTACTGGCGGAGTAGCTGAGGCTGCATTAAGAACTGTATTTGAAATAGTAGCAGGCAAGGAACTTGAAACAATAGATTATACTGTTGCAAGAGGTCTTGAGGGTATAAAGGAAGCAAGAATTGAATTACCAAATGGTAAGTCAATAAATACTGCAATCGCCCATGGACTTGGAAATGCAAGAAAGCTTATGGATATGGTTGAAAAGGGAGAAAAGGATATTCAGTTCATAGAGGTTATGGCTTGCCCGGGTGGATGTGTTAATGGTGGAGGACAGCCAATAGTCAATTCAAAAATAAAGGAACTGATAGATATAAGAGCAGAAAGAGCAAAGGCAATATATGATGAAGACAAGGAACTACCTATTAGAAAATCACATAAAAACCCATATATTAAACAGATATATGAAGAGTTCCTTGGAGAACCTAATGGACATCTAAGCCATGAATTACTCCACACTCATTATGTAAAGAGAAATAGATATTAATAAATATCCAATGTAAAATATATGGATGAGGTGTCAAATTAATTTTGATATCTCACCCATATTTATTTTGGTACTAACTTACTAACTCTCTTTTTGAAATAGACTGTTGACGCATATCATCCTTAAATATTAAATGGTTTAATATGGATATTTTAATTTTCATTAATTCTGAGAGAATTGTAATAATCTTTGAATCACTTTTCTTTACCAACTCAGAATAGACAGTGATATCATTCAAAAGCTTTGTGATTACTTGTTCCCTTGTAAGATTAATATATTTTGGTTCTTCAAGCTCTAAATTAAAGCCTGTATTGGAAAATAGCTTTATTAGTGCATATAAATGTTTGCCATGCTCTAGAGCTGTTTCCTCAAGCTCTGATACACTGCTTTTTAACATAAACAGTATATTGTTTGTAAATTTTTCCTTTTTTATTAATATGGATAGGGTATTCATTATTTCAACATCCATGCTTCAACCTCCAATAAATTTAATTATAATAAAATATGATTTTTCTAATTAATTTAGAATATCTATTAATTTTGATCAAAACAGTTGAAATAGATAAAATCTTATCTCATACAGAACTTGAATTAATATGCCTGATATGATAAGATTAAAAAGTTATTTATGACATTGGAGGAATACAGATGTTCAACCTGGACCCAGCAGATTATAAAATTATTAATGATGGATTATATGATGAATTAAATAAAAGAAAAAACTTAATGACATATGAGGGAATAAAGGATGGACTTGAAGAGGGCGTTAAAAATAAATATTGTTACTCTAGTCCATATGATTCACTTGAATTTATAATAATTGATGTTTATAATAAATCTGTTATAAAAAATATCAACGGCAAAAAAGTTGAGATATTTGGCATAATGAGTATAATAAAAGATGAAGATAAATATGTTATTAGAGAATTTGACACGATTTATGGAGTTATTAAGATATATGATCTTTGGCTAAGAGGAATTAAAAAGAATGAAGTAATCTTGAATATTAATAAGATTGGTATTCAAGATTTAAAACGTGTAGTATTATATTTTGAGAGTTACTTTTGTGTAAAAATGCATTCCTAAGGGAGCATATAAATGATGAAAGCACTTCTTTATAATGGAAGTGCTTTTTTAATGATGATTTTAATGACTTGTATGTATTAAATATTATAGTTCATAGCAAAATATATAGAGAAGAAAGAAATATTAATATTTGTGCAATAATAGTTTTTAAAAAATATAGAAAATAATAGTAGAGAAATAAAGGAGAGTATTGAATGAAAACATTTGAAGAATTAGGGTTAAGTGAAAAAATATTAAAGGCAATTGAGGGTATAGGCTATGAAGAACCAACTAGGATACAGGAGGAGGTTATACCTGTAATACTTGAAGGTAAGGATGTAATAGCTCAAGCACAAACGGGAACTGGAAAAACAGCAGCTTTTGGTATGCCTCTTATCGACGTATTAAAAGAGGAAGAAGGACTTCAAGCATTAATACTACTTCCAACAAGGGAGCTTGCTATTCAAGTTGCAGGGGAAATGAGGAAATTCGCTAAGTATAAAAGGCTTAAGGAAGTAGCTATTTATGGCGGACAGCCAATTGACAGGCAAATAAGAACATTAAAAATGGGAGTAAACATTGTTGTTGGTACTCCTGGAAGAATATTAGACCACTTAAATAGAAGAACTTTAAATTTAAGCACAATAAAGTATGTAATATTAGATGAAGCAGATGAAATGCTTGATATGGGTTTTATAGAGGACATAGAATCTATATTAAAGGGAGTAAATGCAGATAGAAAAACAATGCTTTTTTCTGCAACCATGCCATCTGAAATAAAGGCTATAGCAAGGAAACATATGAAAACTCCTGTTACCATTTCAGTTATGCCAAAAGAAATGACTGTAAGTACTGTAAAGCAGTACTATATAAATGTAACAGAAGGCAACAAACTGGATACATTTACAAAGGTTTTGGATGCAAGTGATATACAGGGTGGACTAGTATTCTGCAGGACCAAGAAGAGCGTTGATGAGTTGGTGGAAAGTTTACAAGCCCTTGGGTATTCAGTAGAAGGAATACATGGTGATTATAACCAAACTCATAGATTGAATGCTATTAGTAAATTTAAGGATGGAGTTATTGATTTCTTGATAGCAACTGATGTAGCTGCTAGAGGGCTAGATATTGAAAACATAACCCATGTATTTAACTATCATATTCCAGAAAATCCAGAAGCATATGTACATAGAATCGGAAGAACTGGAAGAGCGGGAAGAGCTGGTATTGCCATAACCTTAGTTCAACCAAGAGAGTTTAAATTATTGAAGATGATTGAACAATATACAAAAAGTAAAATAACAGCCATGCCAATGCCAAAGATTAAGGATGTATATGAAAATAAGGTTAACAGGTTGAAAAAGCTAGTATTGGATACTATGAGCGAAGGAAAGCTTGGAGAGTATTCAATGATTGTTGAGCAACTGGCAGAAGAAAATGATATTATGGAGGTTTGTTCCGCAGCCTTAAAGCTTGTTTTTGAAAAGGAATTTAAAATTGGTCTTAAGGACTTAAAAGAAATGAAAGAAATAAAAGAAGAAGTTCATACAAATCAATCCTATAGATTATTTTTAAATGTTGGAAGAGAACATAATGTTACTAAAAAGGACATCATGAATCTACTTACATCCGTAAAGGGAATAGCAGGTAATGACATATTTGATATAGATATATTCAATAGTTTTACATTCGTAAATGTAAACGGGGAAGCAGGAAGAAAGCTAATTAGTACTAAATTAAATGTAAAAGTAAATGGTAAGAAAGTAAACATTGCTCTAGCAAAAAGTAAATAGAAAATATTATTAGAAAAAAAGAAAACTCAAACGTTTGAGTTTTCTTTTTTTACACCTTACTAAAATTTAAAATGTTTATATACAATTTTTAAGCTTTGTATTAAAAAAATTTATTATGTCAATAATCTAAATGTATTTTAGTATAAGGTGGTGCTTAGAATGACAGAAAAAGAGAAGCTTATGATGTTTGAAAAATATATGAGGGACAAAAATTACTCAGAGGAAAGAATAAGGTATAATCTAAAGGTAGTAGATTGCTTAATTACTCAAGTTCTTACTATTTTTGAACAAGGATTGGAGAGTATAGATACATATAGCTTTGAAGAATTCACAGATATGACAAAAACCATTGATGAAAGACTTGGTGGCAGGGAAGGCATATCAAAAATGCTTGAGGCAATGAGAGACTTAACTGAGTGTCTTAAGATTAACAAGCTAATAAAGGGAGGAAAAATTGCACACTATAAAAGGATGTTTTCTGACTTAAATTATTATCTAGATAAATATGATATGATGACTGGAAGAAAGGATGATACAAAGGAATACATAAAAACTATTACTTCAAATAGATTCAGTTCTTTAATAATAAATATTGCTGATGAAATAAATGTTTACGATTTTGAAACACTGGAAAAAATTGAAAAAATATTAAATGATGTTCCATTTGAAAATAAGGAATTAAATGACGAACTAAAATTAATAAAATGTATGCTAGCTGACTTAAGGCTTTTTGAAGAAAGAAATGGACAGATGGAAACAACAAAGAAGGGGAGGGCTCTTTCAAGATTAACTGCAGAAGAAAGATATGGTGCATTAATTTATCTTATTCTGTACAATATTGATTGGGTCAATGTAATGAAACTTTATTTTAATAATTCTTGTGAAGTAGATTTTAAATGTATAGTATATATTTTAACGTCCATATTTTATAGAAAAAAAGAAATAATAGTAAACATGGGAAATATGAAGGAATTAAATGAAGAGAATATACTTTTGGAAGTATCATCTGACAGGTTTAGAATAGCAAGAATAGAATCAATGCCATTGGGTCCCAAGATATTAAATGTATGCTTTATTGGAATGGGTTTACTTGAAATAGAGGAACATGCCAACGGAGATGCTATTTATAGAACAACTGGCTTTGGACAACAAATATTTAAAGCTATTTTTAATGAGCATGCATGGGAAATGAAAAATGATATTGAGTCCATAAGATATATGATAAAAAATAGAATGTATGATAAAGCTGAGATTGAAATTTTAGATTACCTTTCGACCTATGGAGAAAATATTGTAATATGCGATTATTTTGGTCAATTACTTTTAATAAAGAAAAAATATAAATATGCATATAATATTTTGAAAAATGCATATGAAAATTCATCAAAGAGAGGTAAAGTTGCAAAATCTGTACTATATCACCTTGTATTATGCTGTAGAAAATTAAAATTTAAGGAAGATACTGAGAATTATGAAGGCTTACTTCAAGTTATAGAAAAAATATATTAATATTTACA
>JBEQBT010000136.1:0-4786 GCA_041639705.1 Clostridiaceae bacterium
ATTAGACCTTTTAATAGTTCAAGACGGGTATTATAATAGTTGTACATATATACATCTGGGATACATTTATCATAGCTGTTTTTTCCTATCAAATTTAGATTTTTCAAATCAGTTGCTATATCCTCTTTATATAAATGCCACGAACATCCTTTAGTACCTATGTACTTTATTTTGTAAGGTAATGTTTTTTCATAAAATTTTCCGTCTTCTTTACTTGAAGAAAATTGAATGTAATTTCGTTTTCTGTTACTTTGTCTAAAATTATTTTTTTGTAAATTAAATTTAGTAAACTCTCCCTCTGCAATTAACAATCCCATTGTGTAAGGGTCTATTGGAACTCCTTGTTTAATATAGGATACACCTCCTGCTTCTTGAATAAAAAATTTATACTGCCCATAGTTATTTTTTATACCTTTTTCTAAGATTTGTCTGGTAGTTAAATTTATATACTTATTCCTGTTTGTATAATAAGACACATACCAAAGATGGTTAGTACTTGCCTGTACTTTTCTACCGTCTTGTAATGTTATCTCGTATATATCATCTTCTCCATCAATAGGAATATCTACTACTTTTGTAGTTTGATTGTTTATAGTAAATAACATGTCTCCTACTTTTATATCTTTCCATAGTTTAATTCCGTCAGGTGTTATTACTTTCTGGTCATATGGATGAGCTTCATACATACACTTTGCATTATAAAACAAACATAGCATTCTTACAATTTCATAGTTTTCATCTGCAAATAATTGTCTTCCTGTATATTCAGCAACGATTCTATCTGTCCATAAGTCAAGCACTATTGTAGAACTTAATGATGAAGATTCAGCCTGGTCATTATCCACAGGGTCATGCCCTATAATATACCTATCATAATATACTCTTCCATCTTTATCCTTAGCAGGCATCTCAAAGATTTCAACAGCTCCCTTTGTGGTATTTTTAACCCCATATTGTCTTATAGGAATATCTCCCGTGATTTCAAATTCAACTTCTCCGTTCTTTAAATTAAAATTTCCTGTATACACGTCATCAAATGCATTAGGATTTGCATCTAATTGTGTAAGTCTTTCTGTAAGAGCGGTTGTAGGAAAATAGGCATTCTTAACTTTTATAATTGCCTCTGCAGGAGTTATAGGGTCTTCAGCTATAGTCCTCAATACTGATGTAGGGTCTGAAGAGTATTTCATCTTATACCTATTGATAAGTACTTCAATAAGAGCTTTTATGACATCAGAAACTCCATCTTTATTATAACATCCAGCTCTGTTTACATATGCAGGGAAAAAATACCCAAATGTCTTTTTTCCTTGATTTATCTTATCATATACATTTTCAACTTCTTGCAAATTATACCCATTTGGATTGTATAACAAAGTCTTTGCAGAAGTAAAATCTGATTCATCTTCAGCACTTGTACCAACAAGATACATAAATGCAAATGTAAAATCACCGTCTTCAACACTTCTTCTTGTAATATCATACAAAGAAAGTAGTCCTTTAAAAGAACCCATTTCTTCAAAAAGAATATAACCACGTTTACCACGAAGTTTTTCAGAATCATCTTTTGCAGAAACTGCCATTACCTGATTTAAAGACCCCTGTTCTCTACCCATATCATCCTTATAACCCATTTGCCAAGTCATCTCATTTGGAGAGTTCTTCAATAAAAGATGAGGTAGTGGTGTATTGTCAAAAATAAAGTTAAGTGAAGGTTTAAATTTAGAAAGAGTACCATCTTTTGAATCTGAAAGATATTCTTTCTGATATGCCGTAAGTATAGTAATTGCACGTCTATTTGTTTCTTTTGATTCTCCTAAAATAAGATTATGAGTCATTATTGAAGATAGGGAATAGCTCTTTCCACACCCACGTTTAGCCAATTCTATGCTGTGATGCCCATTTTCCCTTGCTTGCCACAAATAATGAAATCTGAAATAAATGCCTTCAAACACAAGAGGAAAAGATTCCTTTCTTACAGCCTTCTTTGAACCTTCCTTGTAGAAGTTCACCATCATAGGATTATAGTTCAAAAACCAATACATATAACCTGTAACCCATTCTCCATCTGATTTTCTCACATATCCTTCATACATTCTTCTAATTTCTTCATCCCAAAACTTTCTATATTCAGAATTTGGATTACTATTAGGTCTTAAAAATGTATAACATCCGTGTTCTATATAATGCAAAGCAGGTTGTCTGAAATAATCCATATCCTCCAATATATGAGGATGTGCAACATCTACAATTATTCTTCCCTTTTCATCTCTTGTAAGGTCTCTAGCATATTTTCTATCCTTTGATATAAGATGTTGTATAAAAGGAACTGTCTGTATAATTTCAAACAATTGTTCCCTTACCTCCTCTGGAATAGAGTTTAAAAGCTCGTCTGTAAGTTCTGTCTGATGTTTATTAAACGTAAATTCCATTATTGATTAGCTATATCTTCATACATTGATTTTTCCTGACTTCCTCTTACCTTGTCATTTTGAGTTATCTCCCTTGCTATTGCCTTTTCAGCACTGTCAAGTTCTATGATTAACTTCGGAACTTTAGCTACTGCGTTGGTATAGTCATTTAATGTATAAATCGGTTTTCCCTTATCATCAGTGGCTTTTAAGTCTATAGTTCTCAAATATTCACGAAGATTTCTAATTGAAGCTTTTGTGTCTTCTGCCAATAAGGCAGCCTCTGATTTAAAAGAGGCATAGAATGTTATAGCATCAAGTACTGCTCTGTCGGGTCTCCAATCTTCACTAAAACCCTCACCTAACTTTATCTGCTTACTTCTTTCATCTCTGTCTATATACATCTGATAGTCACTTCTAGGGTCTTCCATAAAATAGCAATAGCCCAGTTCCATTAAAGCTTTCTGCTTTCCTTGTGACCTATCCCTTTTCCACAATACCTGAAAAGGCTTTAATAATAAAGCCTCTTCTGATATTGTTATATTATAACCTTCGTATCTAAACAGTTTCATTAGTTAATAATTGTTGTACAAGGCATTATGATAGTCTGTCCAGTTTTCTTTGGAGTTTCTATCTCCTCATAATCTTCTATAACATAATTAATGTCTCTATCTTGCAATAATAAACAAGGTTTATCATCAAGTTCTATGACGTTAAATTCATATTTAAGTACAGGATTACCCCCCTCAATGTCACTTCTTATTGAATTTTCATCATGCTTTCTTACTGCATATCTTATAGGATTTATAGATACTAAATCTCCTTCTTTTATATGCATTATACTCGGACCTACAGACAGTACTTTCTGTACTTCCTTAATCGTTCCTTTTTTATAAGCCTCTGCACTAGAACATTCCTCTTCAGTATAAATGTCCATCGTAGTTACAAGTGAGGTAAACATCGGTTTAATCTTTTTTATTTTTATCATGACTTCTCTGTTTTTTAATTTCAATACTCTTTTTAACTCCTTTATACCTTTTATAATCACACCAGAATTTTCCAAGATGCTGTAAGGAAAAACTGTTGAATACAGAATTGAATGTCTTTTCATCTATATCTTCTGTCTTTAAAGGCAATGCATCCATGCGAGCTTTTATCTGTCTCCAGAATTGCCTATAAACACTGATTACTACTTCCTCATCTATGCCAGTAATCAGCGAAGCTTTCTTTGCAGCATCTTCAAGTTTCATTGAAAATCAAATAAGAACATTAACTTAAAAGGTTCATTTTCTCCTTTGACATTAGGGAAAATCCTCTTATTGAAAGTATTATGATTCAATACTCCTTTCTCCCTCAATCTTCTTATTACATTATCTACAAGAAAGATAGACGCGTCAAGTTCCTTCATTATCTCCTGCTTAATTTCTTTGCTAAAGAGAAGTTTGTCAACCATCTTTTCATCACTTATAGCTTTACAAAGATTATTTCTTTGTTTAAGAAAAGCTGCACATATCCTTATTTCACCATTAGATAATGAATGAAAAGGCTTTAATGCAATAAGCCAGTTCTCATAGAAATTCAATTCAGATGTACAAGGTATTTTAATGATATTATTTATCTCCATCTGTGCCATCAGGTTTTTCCTCCTTGTTTTCCTGCTCATTTGAAAGACTTAACAAATCTACGACTTCCTTTGTAATATTTTCAACAAATTCTGCTGGAAACATAGGAGCATTTTCAACAACTTTAAAAAGAAAATCAAGACGTTTAAACATATTAAACATCTGCAATTCCTGCGTTTCTTTCTGATGTTTTTGTCTTTCAAGGTTAAATTGCTGTGACATTCTTTGCAATTGCATTGACAATTCACTTGCCGCTTTTCTTAATTCATCGTAAGACAATTGTTTAACCTCTTGTTGATTTGATTTTTCTTCGTTTGCCATATCTATAAAAATTTTAATGTTTACTTTTTAATCTCTTCCAATTATATATATCAGTTTCCTTTATGTCAGTACTACCACACTCGTCACAAAATGTAACTCCGTCTATATCAATAATTTTTAAAGAGTTACAATGAGCACAGTAGAACACGGGCTCTTTATCATATTCTTCTTTTTTAATTGTCCCTGCTTTCATACAATAAGATAAATTCCCCATTTGCATTAAATACTGATACTATTTGCTCCTTTGTAATATTTGCCTGATTAGAAGCTTCTATAAGTCTTCTTACAGTAGGAGCCGTAATTACTGTTAACTTTCCCATGTTATTTTCTTTTAGATGTTTTAGCAGCCATACTCATTCTTTGAGCACTTGTAGTCATCTTTTGAGCCAACTCAGTAGCCGTTTTTTGAGCTGCCTTCATTCGTGTCTTATC
>JBEQBT010000136.1:4796-8796 GCA_041639705.1 Clostridiaceae bacterium
GCTTGATACTCTGCCATAGTTCTTGCGTCAGATTCAGCCTGCCATTTTTTATCTACACTTATCTTTGCCATAATATTTTGTTTAAAATTCTAGACAAATATAGTTAAGGTATTAGTAATGTGCAAATAAAAAAGTAAAAAATTTTTACATATAGAAACAAAAAACCCTGCAGACTCACTCATGCAGGGCTCGAACTAACTATATAAAACAATCATTATGATAAAAACGAAACTAACTGTTTAAATATAATAAATTATTTTAAAAAGTCAAGAATTATTTTGACATAATTATAATTAAAGGCAATTGTTGTGTAGGATAAGTTAATGTTTTGTCGTTTTGCAAAGAATTCAACCAATTTTCATAATACTGGTATTCCTTCGCATTATCTGTTTTATTGTAATTAAAATCTATCCCATAAATTGTAGCAGGCTGATTACCTATAGCAGGCATTGCATATACTTCCTGTGCTCCATATGGAGATTTGAATGTGTAAGTATGAAAATCTCCACTTCCATTAGTTACTTTATATTTTTCTATTTGTGTCTGTCCAATATTATTCTATCCTAAATAAGAGTCATAAATTCCAGTTTTCCCTACCACATTTACATTAACAGGGTATCCACAATATAAATGTCCTCCATTAGCTTTTTTATTTTCATTTTTCTCCTCTAATTTCTTTCTTTCTTCTTCTATCTCTTTTAATAAAGTTTCTTTTCTTTTTATCTCTTCAGCTTTTCTTTCTCCTATAGTTCTTTTCCAACCTACCTCACCAATTATATTCTGTCCTCTAAGCGTAAGAGGGTTTTCAGTTTTATTATATGCAAGTTTCAAATTTCCAAATAATCCTGTTTTTGGATGATTGTATCCTATTTGACCATTAGCATATAACATATCGTCTGCTCTTGTACCCCCTCTTGTATAACCAGAATTAAGAGCCCACGATAGTCCATTTTGATACTCATCGTTTGCAGACAAAGCTATACTACCATAATAATCATCATGTACTTCATTAGGGTCTCCTACTCGTGCTTTTTTAAATACAGGTATGTCAACATTTAAATCATATGACATTGGGACATTCTTTTGTTCTTGCCACATATTTGGGTATCTTGATAATGAGAATCCAGTAGTTGTATTGAAATAAGGGTCAAAAGAAAAAGTTCTTTTAGCTCGTCTATACGCCATATCTGTAGAAGTTCCCTTGATTTCATCTGGAGTAGGGTCTCCATCAAATCTATGCCCTTGACTACTATTTAATGAGTTATTATAAAAGCCTGCTTGTTCTTCAGATTTAGTAATACCAAGACTTACCATTTGTCTAATAAACTGAGCCCTGTCTCTGACATTTAAATCTTTCCAAGCCATACCTATAAATTTTCTACAAATATAACATATAAAATAAGAAAAGAAAGAACAAAAGAAAAGAAATCATACATATATAAACTAAAAAATCTATTTCTCATATGAAATAGATTTAATAAGGATACCTGCAGGTCTTTCACCAGCTTCCCTATGAAGTATCTTAGCAGTCAGCCCCGTTTATATAATATTAGTTCTTATCCTTGTTATCTCTAGTCCTCACTTACCTGTGCCACACTGGGCGGAGGAAAACTGACTACATTAATACGGGTATGGCAAATATATATTATTAAATTCTCAAATCAAAATTTTTTAAATTTTTTTTTTTAAAATTTTTTGAATATGGGAGAAAGGGATGTATTAGAAAAAAATTTTAAATTTTTTTTTAAAGACGAGAGGGTGGGATTGGATATTACACCTCCTCCGCACTTGAGTAGAATTGGGATTGTCCCCCTGGGCTTTACACATCCCAAGATTCTGCTCAATTGACTTACTGAACGTCAGAAATGATGTTGGTAAGCCTGACACAGGCACAGTCAAGGTCTGAAAGAACTGTGCTATAGACATAGACCTATTCTGTGTGTGAGTTACACATCCCTAACTCATGCTGGGTAATCAGCAGCACAAGTTCTGGTTACAGTTGGTTACTAATAACTATTTATTGTATAACTTAAAACTAACAATTATGAAAACATTTGGAACAATTTGGAAAGTTATTGTTACAGTATTAATAGTAGCTTGGGATTATTGGTGGATTAAATCCATGATTGTAAATAATGAGTTCTCCACTTTAGCTGATTATTTATTTTGGGGATTTGTATCTACAATTATTTGTGTCTTGATGTGGATAATGTTCTGCAAATTAGAAGAGTATTGATATGAAAACTAATTGGTATGGATTTAGGGTTGGGTGTGATAATGACATTAAATGGATTAAGGCAGAGTCTAAATCTGAAGCTGTAATGTTGTTACATAGATTTTGTAATAGTAATTGGGCTAATCAGATGTTTGATTCTGGTAGAGTCCATTTAGTAGATAATTACACATATAAAAACATTGAAACAATTTATTAACGTTAATATTAAAATTATGGGAAAAACAAAGTATCAAGAAGCTCATAGTACTGCAGTCAAGGAAATTGTAGCAGAGTTAAATGCTCAAGGTAAAACCTTTATAAACTGTTCATTAAGACAGTTGATAATGTTTTATTTATACGAAGAATGTTCACTTAGTGAACAAGAGATTATCAAAGATTTCATTAATAACGATTTAAAATAACTAACAAAGTATTAACAATTTAAATTATTAAAGTCATGGAAGTATTAAGTTTGTTGAAAAAGTATGGCAACAGTTTTAATGTTGTTGAAGATGGAAAGATGGACCCTAAAGACCGTCAAAACATCAAGAGTGCTGAATTTGTAAACTCTGAACATGGAGTTTCAATCTGTTTACACCTTTATCGTGGTGGTATGGCATATATACCACTTGATAAGGATTGTACATTAACTACAAAAGACACTCCTAACTTGGATAAAGCTAGTGTCAAAGCTTTAAAACAAGAAGGTAAGTCTGAAATGATATTCAGATATTATGAAGCTGATTAATTGAAAATAAGGAGAGGGATTATTCCCTCTCTTTATTTTTTAAACCCCTTAGTGCTACATAGTTAGTTAATAGTGCTACATAGTTAGTTACTAGAGATACATAACACAGCAAGAGCCACCTAGTTAGGAGCCACCAAGACAACCCCATTACCCCTCCACAGTTTGTGCGACCAACCACGGGTGGTACCTAAGTGTTATGTCGCAAATTCTATACAATATATTTTATACAACAACAGGTGTGCCAGATACCAAAATAAATCCAAAGGGCATTGGTGAAAAGAATGGCAGAATCATTTTTTGCAGGTAAAAAGTCTTATGGCGAAGGTTGGAGTGTTAAATCTGAAGTAGCTTTCCCTAAGGAAGACACAGCATTAGTAAAGAGTGCTGAAGTTGTGCAATCTGAGTATGGTTATAGCGTATGCTTCCATATGCACAAAGGAAATTGTTTCTTTACTCCAGTCAGCAATTCAGTAGAAACTACTGTAGGTGAAATTGTTGACTTGTCAAAAGCAAAGATTGTCACTTTGCAAAGAGAAGGTAGTGCAGATATTGAGCGTGTTGCTTGGTAGTAACTACTTGAAAATCAAAGGTATGAGATGGGACTTATTCCATCTCATATTTTTCCTGACTACTAGTAACACACAGTTAGATGACATTCATTTAAAAATGATATGACATTTTATCCTCTATCTAATCCTACTCAAACTTAAACTTTACACAAATTCTTTCGTAAATAATTCATAAAAGATAATCATAAAAACTCAAAAAAATGAACAAAATGCAATCAAAACATTTGGAATCTTTAAGAAAGACCGCCAAAAATGTAGAAAATCTCATGAATACATTGGGGTTTAAAGCGAAAAATGAAGTAACAAAAACATCATTTCTTATTACACCGCGATTACAATCCTTAATAAGAAGTGCAAAAGTCACAAAACAAAATGAATATGTATGCGTATCATTCTTTATGAGAAATGGCAAAATACATTCCTATCCACTCGTAAGTACTGAAACACATAAGACAGATATGTTGAACC
>JBEQBT010000137.1:0-8764 GCA_041639705.1 Clostridiaceae bacterium
CCAAACTGTTTGGGATGCCTTGCTGATATTAGCTGACCAATAATAGTAAAAACAAGTGCAGCAAACAGATCTGGTATTACGGTACGTTCCACCCTACCTAGACTATCTATTGTTGCACCAAGTATCTTGTCTTTGTTCTTTAGGTACGAAATTTCAGTATCACCATAATCAAAAAACTTTGTCTTAACTGTAACCATATATTTTCTCCTGTTCTACCAGTTTCTCCTTTGCATCAATACAACTAGATACATTAAACTCCCTTTATAATTTTTGCAAAGTCATTCTTATCTTCTTTCCTATCAAATGCCCTCCATATCATATTATACCTTACCATTTTTGCCTATTCAATTAACTTATAAATACCATTTTCCCTTTTGAATATGTTAAGTCCCACCATTTCTCTCCTAATTGTACAGAAATCATCATGAAAATCAATAATAATTATGCTAATATTCCTTTCAGTTTGCATATCCTTTTCCGGCTTTACTATATTAATCAAATTCTTTAAGCTTAATGAAAGCATATCATCAAAAATAATTGTTTAATTTTTCAAATAATAGGTATATAATGAAATTAACATTTTGGTGGTATTACCACAGCCTAATACGGAGGAAAAGATGAATGAAAATATAAACAAAGATAGCCTGAAAAATCAATTTGTACAAAGGTTTGAATCTGATATTATATCAGGTAAGCTTTCTGTAGGTGATAAAATCCCCCCCGAAAGAGAGTTATCTTTAATGATGGGGATGAGTCGTACTATTGTACATAGCGGAATGGTAGAATTGACTGCAAAAGGCCTTATCCAAGTAAATCCCCGTAAAGGCTATGTGGTCAATGATTATCGTAGAGAGGGCACTGCAGCAGTACTGGATTCTTTAATGAAATATAAAGAAGATATAATGGATAAAAATCTACTCAGAAGCATTCTTGATACTCGTTTCCTTATAGAAGTAGAATGTGTTCGTCTTGCAGTTCAAAACAATCAAAAAGATAATTTTGACAACATTTCTGAAATTATAGAGACTGAAAAATCAGTAACCTATAATAATATCGAGCAAATCATAAAGCTGGACTTCGATTTCCACCATCGCATTGCACTAGCATCGGGTAATATATTTTATCCACTTATAATAAAATCCTTTGAAGTTACCTATAAGAATTATACACAAATATTTTTCAGAGACGAGTCTGTAGTACCTTATGTATTTGATATGCATGAGCAAATTCTACAAGCCTTTCTTAATAAAGATGAACACCTTTCTGTTGAGTTAATGCAAACACTTCTTAAACACGGTGAAAAGCACTTGCTTGAATATATAAATAAATAGTTTCACTCAAATGTGAGCTTTTATAATACTCAAATATTTATTACTACAAAAATCAAGAGGAGGGAGAAAAATGACAGAGGTTAGAAAACAATCCATAAAGGAACCTAAAAATCTTACTCCAAGAATAAAGTGGCTGAGGGACTATTTTTTCAAGGGTGTTGAAAGAAAATGGAACAACGAATTTTCTTGTTTTACCACAGGAACACCATGGGATATGCAGTATGATGAGATCACCTACTACATCGTACCTGAAACTTATCCATTTCTTCAAACATTTAACTCATCCATTCATCAAAATGCTGACACAATTCCATTACCGAAGAACTTCTGGAACTTAAGTTTACCAGAAAGAAGGGCATGGTTCATTCGTGAAGCAATGGTTAACCATGTACCACAAGAAATATTACCAGGGGATTTACTTGCTGGAGCACGATTTAATCTTATGGCATCACGCTGTTTTACAGAGTCTGAAGCAAAGGCGCGTAATGGAGTTATAAATGGTAAGGATGGAGCCCGAGCTAAAGTAAAATGGTTTCACAATCACGGCTATGGTAACTGCGGTGCAACGAACGGACATTTAATACCTAATTATGCTACAGTACTAAAAATCGGTTTTAAGGGGATTCATCAGGAGCTTGAAGCAAATTACAACAAACTTTCCAATGAAGAAAAAAAGGGAAGTAAGGGAAACACACTTAGGAGTATGATGATCTCAGCTACCATGCCAATGGAGCTTGCTTCTAAATATTCAGACTTGTGCCAAGAGATGGCATTGCAAGAAAGAGATGAAATTCGTAAAAAAGAACTATTTGAAATGAGTAGGAATCTGAAGGTAGTCCCATGGGAGCCAGCCAGGAATTTTTGGGAAGCAATACAGTCATTATGGCTTACTCATATGCTGGTAATGTCTGATGAAAACTATCCAGGTCCTGGAGTATCCTTTGGACGAATTGACCAGTACCTTCTTCCCTACTTTGAAAAATCGTTGGTAGAAGGAATGGATAGAGCATTTGCCAAAGAGATACTAGGATGCTTTTGGGTCCACTGTAACACTGCATATGATGCAATGATTAGGGTAGGTGCAAATCAAGGAATTACAGCAGGATATGGACAGCTTATTAACCTTTCAGGTATGGGAAAAGACGGTAAGGATATGACTAATGAACTGACTTACTTGTTCCTTGAGGTTGTTGATGAAATGAGTCCTATTTTAGAACCGAAGCCTAATGTAAGGCTTCATAGGAACTCACCTGATGAGCTGCTTGACAGGATAGTTGATATGGTAGCAGAAAGCCAGGGAGCTCCATTTATACTTAATTTCGATGAAAGATCTATGGCAGGCTTGCTTAGAGAAGCTAAATTGTCAGGTAATGAGCATTTCATTAATGAAGATAATGTGTTTGATTATGCAGCTGTTGGATGCCTTGAAAATACAATGGCAGGCAATGACCGTTCCGGAACTGTGGATAACAACTTGAATCTACTGAAGGCGGTAGAATTAGTTTTAAATAACGGTAAAGACTTGGTACCCTACGTGGATGATATGACTGACAAGGTAGATCCTATCAGCCAGGATGGTCCTCAAACAGGTGAGATAAAACTACTTAACACATGGGAGGAGTTTTGGAAGGCATATGAAGTTCAAACGGAATATATAGTTAATAGCTGTGCTAATTTATATGAGATTACAGATGCACTCAGGGCAAAATTCTGTCCCACACCTTACCTATCATGTCTTGTAAAAGGCTGCGGGGATAAAGCTTTGGATATTACACAGGGTGGTCCGGAGCTTAGCTTCACTACCATCGAAGGTGTTACCTTTGCTACAACTGTGGATTCACTTTTGGCTATCAAATACTTGGTCTATGATAAAAAGGAATGTACATTGGAGGAGCTTTCTGCTGCACTTAAGGATAACTGGATTGGCCATGAAATACTCCAGGCAAAGGCTAAAAATCGTGCGTCAAAATATGGCCAAGACAATGATGATGCAGATGAAATGGCAAGAAGAGTCATGGATACCTGGACTAGTGAGGTCTGGAAGCACAGTACGAAGACCACACAAAGAAGATTTAGGCCAGGTATGCTTAGCTGGAACTATTGGGTAGGTGATGGTTATATAATGGCAGCCAGCGCAGATGGAAGATCAAAGGGTCAGTTTTTATCCAATGCTATTTGTCCTTCCAATGGAACTGATATTAATGGTCCAACTGCTAATTCAAACTCAGTTGGTAAATCCCTTGGTGGTAAAGTAATTGAAGACAAGGGAGATTATAAAGGTTATTTGAATTCCCTGCCTAATGGAGCCAGCCATACAATAACCTTTAACCCTTCCATGATGAGAGATAAGGAACACAAATCAAAATTCAAAGCCTTTTTAAGAGGTTATACAGAAAACGGAGGTACAGCTCTTCAAATAAACGTTTTGGATTCTGCAATGCTAGTTGATGCTCAAAAGCATCCTAATGATTATCGGAATCTTTTAGTTCGTGTTACAGGCTACAATGCCTACTTCACCAGCATTGGCAAAGAGCTGCAGGATGAAATTATTGCAAGAGAAAGTCATAAGCAGTTCTAAGTAAAAATCAGAAATAGGAGAAAAGCAATGAAGGATAAACTGGGAACAGTACTAAACATTCAAAGGATGTCCACAGAGGATGGTCCAGGACTTCGTACAACTATTTTTTTAAAGGGATGTACCTTAAGCTGTGGCTGGTGTCATAATCCAGAGAGCATCTCATTCAAGAGAGAGCTCCATTGGATTGAATCCAGATGCATAGGTTGTAAAAGCTGTATAAAAGCATGCAGCAACCAGGCAATTAAACTTGGACCATATGGTATAGATATAGATACTAATATGTGTAAGCATTGTTTTGCATGCCAAAGCTCCTGCCCTACTATGGCTTTGGAAATTAAAGGTCAGGAATGGAGTGTTAGTGATTTAGCTAAGGAAGCTATTAAAGATGCTGCATATTTTGGACCTGCAGGTGGTGTTACTGTGTCTGGGGGAGAAGCAACGGCACAGCCTGAATTTACACTAGCACTTTTCAAAGAACTAAAAGCAGCTGGAATTAATACTGCATTAGATACCTGCGGTATGTGCAGAGAGGAAGCTCTGTTGTCAATACTTCCCTATACTGATTTAGTTTTATATGATCTTAAGTTGATGGACTGTGAAGAGCATAAACTTCATACTGGAAAACCTAACGATCAAATAATAAATAATATAAACAAGATTGCTGCAGCTATTAGAAAGGATAACAAAGGGTGTGAGCTATGGATTCGAACACCACTTATTCCTGATGCAACGGCAAATGAAGAAAACATATTTGCAATAGGACAATTTATCAGCAGTAAAATTTCAGATGTTACCGAAAGGTGGGAGCTTTGTGCATTTAATAATCTATGTAAGGATAAATATAAGCGCTTGCATCTCACTTGGAAATATGAGAATACTGAACTTTTAACAAAAGAACAAATTGAAAAACTGCACAAAAAGGCAGTAGAAGCAGTAGAAGGTAAGTTGCCAGTCTATTGGTCTGGTGCAGCCAAATTGGAATCTAATCTTAGGGGGTGAAGTAATGAAAGATAAATTTCCACAGGACTTTATAAAGGAATCTGAAAAAACAATGAAAGTCGGTTTACTTGGAACAATTACAAAGGATAACAGACCTCACATATCCCTAATATGCTCATTACAAGCTAAAGGACAAGATGAACTAATATGGGGACAATTCATAGAGGGCATAAGCAAAAGCAATATCAAAAATAATCCAAAGGCTGGTTTTTTGCTCATGAGTTTAAACAGAGAATATTGGAATGGAAGAGCTATTTGGAAAGGTTCGAAAACAGAAGGAACAGATTTTGAAATGTTCAATAGCAAACCTATGTACAGATATAATTCTTATTTTGGTATTCATACTGTTCATTATATGAAATTACTTAACATATCTGAAAAGAAAATCATTAGTATTCCAAAGACAGTACTGGGTTTAGCCAGCACTTATATATCCAAGCCATTTATTAATGTTATAGATAAACCCATTTTAAAGCCACTTTCTTTGAAGCTAATCAATGCTTCTGGAAATCCAAAATTTATCTCATTCATTGATTCAGAAGGATTTCCTGTGATTTATCCAGTTATGCAGGCAATAGTAAAGAATACAAACACTGTATTATTTTCAAAACACCCAAATGCCTCCATATGGAATGATATAAAAGAGGGTTCTAAATTATCACTATTTGCACTTTCATTGGATATGGAAGATGTTGTAGTCAGTGGAACCTTTAAGGGATTTCAAACCACACTTACAGGTAAAACAGGTGTACTTGAAATTCAACGTGTGTATAACTCAATGCCTCCTAAAATGGGATATATTTACCCCGAGGAACAGCTTTTACCAGTAAAGGAATTTTAGGCGGTATATTATTATAAACATTATAATTATAGTCAAAAGTTAAGCAGGGCTAAAATAGTAGCTCTGCTTAACAATACAAACTGCCAGATTCTATTCTCATTAAAAGTAGAATACTAAATTGAATTAAAAGGAAGCCTTAAAAATATTTAAAACATCCTGTGTATCAAGAGACTTGAAGTTTCCTACCTTGCCAAATCTAGTGGCTTGTTCTGCCATCTTTTCTAGTTTATCTTCTTTGATTCCAACCTCTCTTAGGTTTGAAGGAATTCCTAAAGAAATAAAATATTCTTTTGTTTTTTCTATAGCTTTGTTAGCTATTTGATATTTATCTTGATTTTCATCAATATTCCAAACATTAATACCATACTCTACAAAATTGACTAATGTAGTATCATCTAAAACATATTTCATCCATTGAGGAGTTAAAATTGCTAAACCTACACCGTGAGTAATATCATAAAATGCACTTAGCTCATGTTCCATTGGGTGAACACTCCATTTTGATGCTTTTCCATAACTTAATACACCATTAATAGCAAGGCTTGAAGCCCACATTAAATTAGCTCTTGCTTCATAATTTTCAGGCTCTTCTATAGCAATTTTCCCATACTTTATACAAGTTTTTAAAAGTGCCTCTGCCATTCTATTTTGTAAAAATGCTTCTTTTGTCTTTTCAAAATAAACCTCAAAAATATGGCTCATTATATCTGCTGTACCTGCAGCAATTTGATTCTTTGGTACTGAAAAAGTATATGTAGGATCTAATATTGAAAATTTAGGAGCCATATCTGGATGTCCAGTTCCTAATTTTTCATTAGTATTCATATTTGTAATAACAGCTCCAGCGTCCATTTCTGAGCCAGTAGCAGATAAGGTTAATATTGATGCAATAGGAAGCACCTTACTGATTTTTTTTGAATCAGCAACAATATCCCAAGCATCTCCTTCATAATAACGTGCTGCGGCTACTACCTTTGCACAGTCAATAGAGCTCCCACCTCCGACAGCTAATACTATATCAATGGAATTCATTTTGCAAAGCTCAGCGCCTTTTCTAACAGTTTCAATTCTCGGATTTGGTTCTACTCCAGAAAGCTCCCAATAGCTGATGTTTTGTTCATTTAATATACTTACAACTTTATCATAGATACCATTTCTTTTTATACTTCCACTACCATACACTAACAACACTTTGTTACCATATTCCTTTAATTGATTCCCAAGTACATTAATTTTATCCTTTCCAAAGAATATTTTGGTTGGAATTGAATAATTAAAATTTAGCATAACACTCACTCCTCGTATAATAAATTTAGCAGTCGATTTAAGATCAATTACCAGTAACTAAAATGACTACTTGAGAAAAGAGATTACTGGAAAATATATAGGCAGGATAGCACTGGCGTATCCTTAGTGCTAATATTTTATTAAGGGATTAGCATAGGGATATTCAGGTCACTCCTGTTGGCCACTTTGTGGTACTTCTGTTAAAGACTGTTTCCTTATTTATAGCGTTAGCTTCTAACCCAGTCGTTGTTCAGGTTATTAAGCTACTAGCGTAGCAACTAGTATACAAGGCTTATTAGCTTAGTTCTTATTAGTGCGAGGGTGTTGATGCGTTATAAACTAAGGGTAGGCCTGTGCTAGTTCCTGCTTTTTTATTTTAAAGGAAAGGTGGTGATACCATGAATAACACTTTAACAGCTACTTTATTCATCGGTATAGATGTTAGTTCAAAATCCAATTATGTGTATGGTATGGATTTCTTTGGAGTTAAGCTACTTTCATTTCAAGCATCTAATAATAATCCAGGTGCTGAATACACTGTCTCTGAGATAATTAAGTGCCTAAAGGATAATTCACTCTCCTATCTTACAATAGCTATGGAATCCACCTCATTCTATAGCTGGCACATAGCTAACTTTCTTTCATGTCATGAGGGATTATTATGGTTTAAACCTAAAGTTTATTGTTTAAATCCTAAAACTGTAGCTAACTACAAAAAGACCTTTGTGGATATCGATAAAACTGATCCCAATGATGCTTTTGTCATTGCAGACTTTTCAAGAGTAGGTAAAATAACATCAGCTCCTTGGAAAGGCAGTCAATACATTGCACTGCAAAGACTCACAAGATGTAGGCTTCACATTATGGAGAATATAGCCAGAGAAAAGTCCTATATCTTATCAAACATTTTTCTAAAATTTAGTGAACTTGCCGTGCTTGATAAAAGTGAGCAACCATTTTCAAATACATTTGGTGCCTCTTCTGTAGGAATACTAACAGAATTTATGTCTACAGAAGAAATCGCCAACACTGAGTTATCTAAATTAATTAATTTTCTTGTGGATAAAAGCAGAAATAGATTCAAAGACCCTGAAGCTACTGCTAAAGTCCTACAAAAGGCTGCTCGAGACTCTTATCGTCTTGATAAAGCTTTATACGACCCACTAAACGCTACTATAGCTGCATCCTTCAACTGCATTAAGGCTTTTGAAAAAGAGGTTGCATCTCTTGATAAAGCTATTGAAAAAGCAGTTAAGGGGCTACGTACTTATGAGTTTCAATGTTTATCTTCAATAAAAGGCATTGGTCCAGTATTTGCAGCTGGTATAGTAGCAGAAATTGGGGATATAACTAAATTTGATAATGAGGCAAGCCTTGCAAAGTATGCAGGTATTACCTGGCGAAAAAAGCAATCAGGCAACTTTACAGCCCAAAATACCTATTTAACAAAAACGGGCAATAAGTATCTGCGATACTATATTCTAGAAGCTGTTGGTAGTATTTTAAGGTTTAACTCAGAATACAATACTTACTACCATAAAAAGTATAACGAAGCTTTGATTCACAAACATAAAAGAGCACTCGCACTAACAGGACGAAAATTCGTAAGATTGATTTTTGCATTGCTACGCAACAATCAACTTTATACCTCGAATAATGTTGCTGAAGAAGTAAAAACTTCATAATTAACATTAATTTTGTCCTTATTATTTCCAGTTAATATTTGGA
>JBEQBT010000138.1:0-8740 GCA_041639705.1 Clostridiaceae bacterium
GTTGTAAAGCAAATATTAGAATGGAATGAAGATTGCAGTAATGAGATCAAGCACATCTTAAATGAAAAAAATGTATATTTGATAAATGTTATGGGTTCACCAGGAACTGGTAAGACAAGTCTTATTGTGGAGATAATAAAGAAGCTTTCAAACCATTACAATCTTGCAGTTATTGAAGGCGACATTGCTGGACAGATTGACGCAGAGAAAATTGATGCTCTTGGCATTCCAGTTGTGCAGCTAAATACAGAGGGAGCATGTCATATTGAAGCAATGGCTATTCAGAATATACTTCAATATTTTGATTTGAATAAAATAGATGTTGCAATTATTGAGAATATTGGAAATCTTGTGTGCCCTGCAGAATTTAATATTGGTGAGGATTTAAGAGTTGCAATATTAAGTGTACCAGAGGGTGATGACAAAGTAGAAAAGTACCCTTTAATGTTTTCTACAACAGATAGCCTTGTAATGAATAAATATGATATGATGGAGTACTTTGACTTTGATGATATTAAGGTTGAAACATTATCCAAAAATATAAACCCTAGGATTGAAGTGTTTAGAGTTTCCACAAAAAAGGATTCTGGGCTAGATGGGTTTTCAGACTGGCTAAGTAAAAAGATAAAAGATAAAATTAACAAGTAAAATGTAAGGGGGGTTTTTTTTGAAAAAGTTCAATTTCTTTTCAGTATTAGCTACCTTTGTATTATGTTACCTTTTTTGGATATTGTTTACTTTGACCTTTACAGCACAAGAATTTGCAGTAGGAGCAGTAATAAGCTTAGCAGTTGCATTGTTTTCAGCAAGGTTCCTAATACATGAAAAACCATTATATCTTTTTAAGCCTAAAAGATTTTTTACATTAATATATTATTGCTTATTTATTTTTACTAAAGAACTTTGGAAAGCAAATGTGGATGTAGCTAAAAGAGCTTTATCTCCTAAATTGCCCGTTAATCCTGGTATAGTAAAGGTACCCACAGGATTGAAATCAGAATATGGACTTGCTATGCTAGCAAACTCAATTACATTAACTCCAGGAACTATTACTATGGATATAGTAGAAGAGAATGGAAAAAACTACTTATATATACACTGGATAGACGTTGCTACGTCAAAGGGCAAGGAAGCAGGAGTAGCAATAAAAGGTACTCTTGAAAGCTGGGTAGGGAGGATTTTTAAATGATAGAGTTAGTTGCAGTAGGTATATTCTATATAATTCTTAGTTTAATACTTATATATAGAGTAGCCAAAGGTCCAAGTGTTGTAGACAGGGCAGTTGCAGGAGACAGCATTGATTTACTTACTACAGTTGCATTGGTTGCATTTGCAGTTTACAGTGGAAGGGGTATTTATCTAGATATTGCACTTGTACTTGCAGTACTTGGATTTTTGAGTACAATAATAATTTCAAAATATCTGGAGGGGAAACTGTGATGAATATAGTTGCGAGGATAATCATAGATGTATTAATTTTAATTGGAGGTTTCTTTGCTTTCGCTGGTACTATAGGAATAATAAGAATGCCTGATTCATATTGCAGAATGCAGTCTAGTACTAATATATCAACCCTTGGGTCAATAGGAGTCATTCTCGGAGCAGCTGTATATGCTTTCTTTACTGGTAACATTACAATGGGAGTAAAAATACTAGTTATAGGAGTACTTATAATAATAACAAATCCTGCTGGTGGACATGCCATATGCAGAGCAGCATATAGACATGGTGTAAGACCTGAGAAAAAAATGGTCTGTGATGAGTATGGGAGGGATAATGTAAATGGATAGCATATTCATTTTAAATACACTGGTTGTAATTGGCATTATTGTTGCTGCAGTATTTGCTGTGGTGTTTGATAAGCTTTTATCCTCCATTATTGCATTTGGAGTAGTTGGCTCATTTATGGCACTTGAATTTATACTTCTTCATGCTCCAGATGTGGCAATTGCAGAAGCATCGGTTGGAGCGGTGCTTTCTCCAATAATATTTATTATTGCCCTCAAGAAGGTTAAGGAGGGATCAGAAGAATGAAGAAGTTTTTTATTTATTTTTCACTTGCAGTATTTACAACTATGGGCATATATGTGATGGTATCAGCAGCTAGTATGCCTAGAACCTATGATGGAAGAAATACAAATGTTTATGAACTTCAACAGGATTATGTAAAGTATGATACTTCTGAAGCTGATGGAATAACTAACGTCATAGTAAAGGAAAACCTGGATAAAACTAGAGCATTAAATACTGTAGCTTCTGTAACATTTGATTTTAGGGGGTATGATACATTAGGTGAATCATTTATATTACTAACTGCTATTTCTGGCTCTGTTGTAATACTTAGTAATGGTAAAAAGAGGAGGGAAAACTCAGATGAAGAAAAACATTAAGGTTAAAAATATTATCATTAAAAATGCAGCTGATGTTTTTACTCCAATAGCATTAATGCTTGGCTTTTATATAATTTCTCATGGACATTTAAGCCCTGGAGGAGGATTTCAGGGTGGAGTTTTAGTCTCTGCTGCTGCAATTCTGATTTATTTAGGATATGGTTATGAAAATTCTCTCAAGGTATTCAATATGGAATTAATAAGAAAAAATGAAGCTATAGGTGCAATTTTATATACATTTTTTGCAATTGTTGGATTATTCTTTTTTGCAAACTTTGCTAGGAACATTTTTTATGACATGGGAGAAACAGGAGCATTGTTCAGTTCGGGAACAATATTATTTATGAACCTGTCAGTAGGATATAAGGTTTTAACGGGTATGGGTTTCTTAATATTACTTATGTTAGGATTACTCGTTCCTGAAAAAAATGACAATGATTAAAGAGAGGTGATTTACCTTGATATTAGAAAATTACATAGTTTCTATCATACTCATAATGCTTGGCATATATACTCTGCTTGTAAAGAAGAATTTAATTAAAATAGTAATAGGCATGGGTCTAATTGATTATGGAATAAACCTGTTAATAATAACAGTTGGATTTAACCCAGGGGGAACAGCACCTATATTTACCCCAGGAGAATTAAATCCCCAGTCCTTCTTTGTTGATCCTGTTCCTCAAGCATTAACACTTACTTCAATAGTTATCGGTGCCTGTGTTACTGCCATGACTCTTTCACTAGTTATAAAAATATATGAAAAGTATGGCACAATAGATGCTGATAAGGTAAGGAGGTTAAATGGATGACACAGCATTTACCGGTTTTATCTATAATTGTGTTGTTTTTAGGTGCATTTTTAACAGTTATATTTGGAAGTAAAAATAAAGTTATAAGAACTATAATTGTAACAGCAGTTACATTATCCTCCTTTATATTTATTATATTACTTATAAAGCCAGTTCTTATAGATGGCAATATAATCACTTACTGGATGGGTGATTGGGTACCTGTAAGCGGCTGGGCAATAGGCATTGGTTTGGAGATAGATGGACTTAATTTATTGTTTGGGATTATAGCATCTATAACCATATTGCTTTCAGGAATATATTCATTTAAATATACGAGTAGAGATGATACCATTGAAAAGTATTATGTTCTATTTCTAATGCTTTCAGGCAGCGTTTTAGGTATTATTTTTACTGGGGATCTATTCAATATGTTTGTAATGATTGAGATTATGACATTTGCATCAGTAGCACTTACTGCATTTAGAAATAAATCGACCGGAGCATTGGAAGCAGCATTTAAGTTTATTGTAATTGGCTCACTTGGCTCTTCACTAATACTTTTAGGAACAATAATGCTCTACTCACAGTTCCATACTTTAAATATGGCACAATTGGCAGCTATGCTGCATAATAACTATACTCCTGTTACACTTTTTGCATTTGCTGCACTTATTGGTGGATTTGCAATAAAATCTTATTTGGTTCCATCCCACACAATTGCACCAGATGCATACCAGGCAGCGCCTTCATCTGTTTCAATGCTTTTTGCTGGAATGGTAAATAAGGCAGGAGTATATGGCATGATAAGATTAACATTTGTAATTTATACAAGTATGAATTTAACTCCTATTAGATTAATGTTTGTATTCTGGGGTACGGTTACGATGCTTGTTGGTGTTACTATGGCTCTTGCACAGCATGACTTTAAAAGACTTCTCGCATACCACAGCATTTCCCAGCTTGGATATGTATTCACTGCAGTTGGGCTTTCAACAGCACTAGGGCTAACTGGGGGGTTATATCATGTTCTTAATCACACATTGTTTAAGGGACTCCTGTTCCTTTGTGCAGGAGCAGTATTATACAGAACAGGAACCACTGATTTAAACAAGCTTGGTGGTCTTGCAAAGAAGATGCCCCAAACAGCTATCATATTTTTAATTGGAGCATTTTCAATAAGTGGGTTGCCTCCATTCAATGGGTTTGTTTCAAAATGGCTTATATATCAAGGAACCTATGAGGCTGGATATGCTCCTGTAACAATAATAGCACTTCTTACTAGTGTACTTACCCTTGCTTCATTTATAAAGGTTGCCCAGTCAGTATTCTTTGGACAACTTCCAATTGAATATGAAAACATTACTGAAACACCACTTTCAATGAGAATCCCAATGTGGACAATGGCAATACTATCCTTTGCTGCAGGTGTTTTGCCACAATATGTAACAAAATATTTAATAGCGCCAGCTGTTTCAGCAACTTTAAATGTTGGAAAGTATATAGATGCTATGATGGGTACAGGGTATGCAGAAAAATGGTTTGGCGAGCCAGTATCAGTGCCGGTTGTTGATTATACACTTGCAGGATATTATAATCCAGTGGCATGGCTTATTCTGTTTGGAGTGATACTAATAGCCTTTACAATAGTTGCTGTTGTAGGTGGTTTTAGACCTAAACAGGTTGCAACAGATGATAATAATCCTAAGTATGATATTTTCTATAGTGGTGAAGCAAATCTACATTCACATATAGGAGGAAATGACCTGTTCTGGGGATTAAAATATGATTTTGGACGTTATTTTGATTTTATTCGTAAAGCCCACAGCGGTGTAGTGAATGATTATGTATTATGGGCAATTTCAACAACAGCAATTGTTTTAGTATATCTATTCATATTTGTATAGGGGGGAAGAGATTTGGAAATATTAAAATATTTATTCTATATATTAGTTTTTCCTGGATTCTTATTCTGCTCTGTTGTGGGAATGCTTTTATGTGGTATAGACAGAAAGCTTGTAGCTAGAATGCAGAGAAGAATAGGACCACCTATACTGCAGCCTTTTTATGACTTTCTAAAGCTGATGGGAAAGGAAACGATTGTACCAAGAGCAGCAGCAAGAAAGACATTTTTAGCTGCACCAGTAGTTGGCTTAATAAGTTTAGTAACGGTGTCCCTGTTTATTCCTATATTTAATTTTAGCGCTTTTAGTGGCGTTGCTGATCTAGTTGTTATACTTTATTTATTATTGATACCTGCTGTAGCACTGATAATAGGTGGAGCTGCATCCAGTTCTCCATATGCAGGAGTGGGCATTTCTAGAGAAATGGTTGCTATTATTTCATATGAGTTGCCTTTTGTTATTGTACTTTTAGCTATAGGAAAAAAAATAGGTATGGCTGTTAATGAGGGAGTAATTACATTCTCTTTTGGTAAAATAATTGAATATCAGGCTGAGATTGGGCCTATGATTTCTAATTGGAGTATGATTCCAGCAGCCATTGGAATGCTTTTAGTAATACCATGTAAGGTAGGAAGCCTTCCATTTGATGTGGCAGAAGCAGAAACAGAAATCTGTGAAGGACCACTTGTTGAATATAGCGGAGTGCCCCTTGGAATATTTAAACTGAATCATGCTATAAAAATGTATATTATGGCATCACTTTTTGTAACCTTATTTCTAAGTGGAGCAGGTACAGGAATTGTAATAGCTGATATTTTGATTCAAGTACTTCTAAGTATAGTAGTTGTTGCTATTTCTATATCACTTTTAAAAGCTACAACAGCAAGAATTAAGGTGGAACAATTATTGAAATTCTTCTGGACTTATCCAACAATCCTAGCCATGCTAAGCTTTATATTAGTATGGTTCGGACTGTAGTAGGAGGTGCTTTACTTTGTTTGATAAGCTAATAAAAAAGGGATTAGAGAAGTCTCCATGGATATTTCACATTAATGCAGGCTCCTGTAATGGATGTGATATTGAATTGGTATCTGTATTAACACCACGTTATGATGTGGAAAGAATGGGATTTAAGCTTGCAGGAACTCCAAGACATGCAGATATTGTAGTAGTATCAGGTCCAATAACCTCACAGTCAAAGGATAGGCTGGTAAGAACTCTAGCCCAGGTTCCAGATCCTAAGGTTGTTGTGGCTATAGGTTCATGTCCACAATCGGGAAATGTGTTTAAAGGAAGCTACAGCGTTGAGGGGCCACTTAATAAATATACTCATGTTGATGTACACATTGCAGGATGCACTCCAAAGCCAGAGGCAATAATAGCTGGATTAGCAAAGGCCGTTGAAATATTAAAACATAAAAGGAGGGATAAATAATGAGATTTCCCTTCATTAAGGAAGCAGTATCATCTCTATTTAAAAAGCCAAGTACAGAAAGGTTCCCATTTGAACCAAAAGAAGCACCTGACCACTATAGAGGGAAGATTGCATATGATCCAGAAAAATGCATAAACTGTGGAATGTGCATAAAAGTGTGTGCTCCTGCTGCAATTACTAGAACTGTTGAGAAATTAGAAGAGGGGGATAAAATAACCTTTGAATTCTATATGGGTTCATGCACCTTCTGTCAAATGTGTGCAGATTTTTGTCATAGAAATGCAATTGAATTAACTAAGGATTATTTAATGATAGGTCAGGATAGGGAAGATTTCATGGTAAGAGGTACGTTTATTAAAAAGCCGCCTCAAAAGCCTGTTGTTCCGGCGAAACCAATTTAGAAACAGAAGATGAGTAAATTTATATGGAGCTAATCCAATTGTGGCTAGCTCCATATTTTAAAACAGCACTATATAATAAAATATTTGATATTTATTTGTTTTTATTCTAAAATAGATGTGCAATATGAAGGGAGGAATTATTATGATAACTAAAGAATACATAGCATCAATTATTGACCATACAATTTTAAAACCTGAGGCAACACCAAATGATGTAAAGAAAATATGCAAAGAGGCTGTAGAAAATAAGTTTGCTTCAGTATGTATTAATTCATGTTATACAAAGCTAGTAGCCTCTGAAGTAAAAAACAGCGAAGTAAAGGTTTGTACAGTTGTTGGATTTCCTTTAGGAGTAATGTCAAGTGAATCAAAAGCATTTGAGGCTAAATGTGCTATTGAAGATGGAGCCCAGGAAATTGATATGGTAATCAATATTGGAATGCTTAAAGCAGGGAAAATTGAGTATGTAAAAAATGACATATTAGCTGTAGTAAATGCAGCAAAAGGTAAGGCACTTATAAAGGTAATCATAGAAACTTGCCTTTTAACTGATGAAGAAAAGGTAGAAGCATGCAAACTTGCTAAGGCAGCTGGGGCAGATTTTGTAAAAACCTCAACTGGTTTTAGTAAATGGGGTGCAAAGGTTGAAGATGTAAAATTAATGAGAAAAACTGTAGGACCAGATATGGGAGTTAAGGCATCTGGAGGAGTACATGGATATGAAGATGCTGTAAATATGATAGAAGCAGGAGCTACTAGAATAGGAGCAAGCTCTTCACTAAAAGTTATTGGCAAAACAAATGAGGAAAAGGCATATTAATAGAAGTCAAAAAAGATAGCAATTGAGCTATCTTTTTTATTTGCAAAGTTGCATTGCTGTCATTGGTATGAAACACTATATGTCATCCTGGACGAAGTGAAGGATCTTAATACGCACCATAGGGAAGATCCTTCGCTACGTTCAGGATGACCAGAACCTGACTTTCATTTATCTTGGTGCGGGCGCAAGTGTGAATTCTGAACTTAGTGAAGAATCTTAATTACCGAAGGGCATACCTCACTTAGGTTGACAAAGGATAGACTTGCAGATCAAATAATTAAACAAAATATAAAAGTTACTTAAGAAAATATAAAAAACTATTATAAAAAACATGCTATTTAGAATATTATATATTAATCTTTGAATTCAGCAAACAATCATTTTGATTTGAAAAACTGCTGAATATGACTAAATGCAGAAGGAGGATAGCATGTTAGAGTTTAAACAATTAAGTAGAAAAGATCTGGAATTGAATTTTGATTTTATACCTATGTTTGAAGATAGCTCTGAAATTTCGCCATACGAGGATATTATCGGACAGGAAAGAGCTGTGGAAGCTATAGACATTGGACTAATGATGAATAAGAAGGGTTATAACATATACGTATCAGGTCCTAATGGGAATGGAAAAAGGAGTTATTTAATAAAAAAAATTATTGAGTACGCTAGGGAAAAAACTTCTCCTGATGATTGGTGCTATGTATACAATTTTCTTGATGGAAATAAGCCCATAGCCATTTCTTTAAAATCTGGCAGTGCCTATGAATTTAAAGAGGATATAGAAAGTTTTATCAATGAGCTATTTGAAAGGGTACCTAAGTCTTTTTCCATGGAAGAGTATGAAAAACAAAGAAACTCAATAATGGAAAGGTATCAAAGATCAATACTACATCTTGCTGATAAATTACATGAAGAATCTAAATCTATGTCATTTAGTGTAAAAAGTACAAATGAAGGCTTTGCATTTGTACCAATAAGAGAAGAAAAGGAAATGAGTGAAAA
>JBEQBT010000139.1:0-8696 GCA_041639705.1 Clostridiaceae bacterium
CACCCCTTTAGGGGTAGCCTGAAAAAATATGCGGTTGGCGGATTTTTCAGCGTGTCTTGAGACACAGCCAGTACCACGCCCTTATAGGGCTAGTGCAAACCACCCGTTTTACGGGTGGTCATGATTCAATATCTTGTAGAATTATATATATTTACTTAAGCTGCAACTACCTCTTTTTGACTATTAAGTGGTATAATAAAAGCTGTATAATATATCTTGATATAAAGATTATTTTAAGAAAATCCGTATAATTCACAAATCCTGGGAATGGCCAAAAATATTATTGTTAAAAGAGATAATTACAGTCATACTAAAAAATCGATATACCTTACAGTACATTATGATACCACAGCTAATATTATTGGAGTTATAGACAATGGTACAGGTGTAAGTATTGCAACTTAATATAACCCATATTTAGCGAGCTTCAGTATGAAAATTTGCAATAAAGATAATCTATAAAACTGGAGGTTGAAATCCATGTCTGAGTTATTGTTGATTGAGCCGTCAAAAGAATTAGAAACAGCCGCTATGCAATATAGAAATGATTACATTGAACATGGCGAAACCCATATAAATGGAAGTTGTGGATTTATCCACTATTCAAATTATGATGAATGGCTACAGAAAGTGGCTTTAGCCCATAATAAGAATACCTCCTACATAAAAGTGCCAGCTACAACATATTTTACAGTGCGAAAAGCAGATAATAAAATTGTGGGTTCTATTCAATTACGTCATGAACTCAACGATGATTTAAGAAAGCATGGTGGTCATATCGGGTATGGTATTTGTCCATCAGAGCGGAAAAAAGGATATGGAACAAAGCAATTATCTTTAGTTTTGGAAAAAGCTAAGGAATTGCACATTCCAAGTGTTATGATTTCATGCGATAAAACTAACATTGGGTCTGCCAAAGTTGCAATTAATAATGATGGGAAACTGGAATGGGAAGGTTATGATGAAGAAGATGGATATATTCAGATATATTGGATTGCATTAATATAAAAAAATTGGTGCCAGCCTCATCAGATATCAGATATTGCTTAGCAATATCTGATATCTGATGAGGCTGGCACATTATAAATTTTCAAACTATGTGCTGAAAGTTGTCGTGCAATGCACCTTGATTAATAGAATTGCCGAAGCATAATAAAATTTGGCGATTTAAAATAAAGTATGATAAAATAAATTATGGTTTGGTTAAGCCTGTGTAGTAATGCAGGAGCAATTTTGAAAACCCTCACAGTTTTTTATGATCTCCATAAATTACTATTTTTTCCTTCATAATTTATACAAATATATTAAGTATAATATATATTTGACGGTAAGTACAGATCATACACATTACATTCTTGTTATTGTCATCTAAAATAATGGGAATATTTCAGTACAGAATTTACATTAAATATCAACCTGATGGGAAAAACTTTTGAGAAATGAAATAAAAAAATATATAGCAAAATTATTAGCTTAGGGGATTGGAGGCAAAAAAATAAATGGGTTTGGTAAAAAAGAAATTAGACAGAATGACTGTGTTCATTATCATTATCATTTTAATATTCACTATGCTTATATTAAGGCTCGCATACTTGCAAATATTAAATGGCAATTATTATAGAGGGGTAGCTGAATCTATTGCTGAACGGTCTCTAACGCAAATAGGAGCACGAGGGGATATTTTGGATAGAAATGGTAAAAAACTTGCCACAAACAGAATGAGTTATAATATTACTTATAGTTTTTCGGGTAAAGAAACTGGGGATATAAATTCTTCCTTAACAAATTTTTTAAACATTATGTATAAAAATGGAGAGCAGGAAAAGCTTAATATAAATACTTTTCCATTAGCTTATGATTCATCTAAAAATATATTTAGCTATAAACCATCAGCAAGCAATAAATTTTATTTAGTAAAGCAAGCTGAAAATTTTAAAAAACAAAATAATATAGAAACAGCTTTTGATAAAAGTTTTGATTATAAATTACTTAATGAATTTGAGAGCAAACTTGATAATATTGATGATAGTACAGCTCGGGATGAAGCAATTAAAAGTTTTGAAGAAAAGTATCTTAATACATTTAATGAAAACACAGATGCTAAGGAAGCTTTTTATAAAATTGCTGAAAAATACAAGCTAATTTCCTTTGATTCATCAGGTAATGTAATAGAGAATTATAAGCTGTTGCTAAATTCTACGGATAAACTTTGGAGGGCTGGTGCTTTAAGGTATGTTTTGAAGGATTCAGCGTACAAGCAGTACGAAAAAAGAGATATTGCAAAGGATGTTAAAAAGGAAACTGCCTGGGAAATTCAGATGAAAAGCAGTGAACTTGGGGAAATCGCAGAGGAGGTTGTGCCAATAAGGTATTATCCCAATGGGGAAGTTGGTTCAGCATTCCTTGGTTATCTAGGAAAGATAAGCAATGCAGATAAGTACAAGGGGCTTGGCTATGATGTAAACAAAGAACTCATAGGTGTAAGCGGACTTGAATATGTTTTGGAGAATAGCGGAAATAATAAATATGGAATACAACTAAGGGGAGAGCCAAGCATAGATTATTTAAAGGTTGATAAATACGGAAGACCAATTAGTCAGGCAGCAAAATTGGAAGCTATCCCAGGCGATACGGTAAAGACTACAATAAATCAAGATGTCCAAGCAGCTGCTGAAAAGGCATTGGATGAAACAATGGCTAAAATTAGGAATGGGGGATTCGGACAAAAGTATAGTGCTACAAGAGGAGCAGTTGTAGTGATGGATATTAATACAGGAGAAATATTGGCTCTAGCAAGCAGGCCTGGATATAATCCTAATTATTTCGCTGAAACTGGACTACCACAGGACCCTGCAATAATTAAAAACTATCTGCTAGATAATCCTAAAATTCTTATTGATGACAAATATGATTCAATCGCAAGGCCGTTATTTAATTATGCTGCTCAGGGAGCAGTAATGCCTGGTTCAACCTTTAAGCCTTTTACTGCAATTGCTGGGCTGGAAGAAGGAGTAATTAATAAAAATACAACTATATTTGACGATGGTCTATGGAATAACCTTCCTGGTATTAATATAAAAGAATGGACGTACAATACCACTGGTCGTGGATTTGGCAATGTAAATGTTGAAGAGGCATTGAAGCTTTCCTCCAACTACTTCTTTAATGAGGTTGGGTATAGACTTGGATTTGAAAAATTTTCTGAATGGGCAAAAAAATTTGGACTTGTAAGAGGCGAAAATGGTGAAAAGCCAAGCACTGGAATAGAAATACCTGAAAATCCTGGAAGTGTGGGAACACCTGAAGAATCTAAAAGAAGAGCAGCCTCCAGTGCCATTAAGGAAATAGCTGAAAAACTTAAGGATTATAGATATGGTGGATTTACTTTAGATTATGGAACTGTTTATTACAGTGAAATCTATGAGATGCTGGCAAATGGTAATTATGATGAAAAAAAGTTAGAAGAGCTTGGAATACAGAATGAGAAGGCTAAAAAGTTTATTAAAAGCAAAATAAATTATATAAAAAAATTCGCAGTAAATAAAGTTGATGTTTTAAATATGGCTATGGGTCAGGGATATGTTTCTTTAACACCGATTCAAATGGCTCAATATCTTTCAACTATATTAAACGGTGGAACGAGATATAAGGCTCATTTAGTTAAGGAAGTTTTAAATCCTGATGGAACTGTAAAGGAGGAAATCCAGCCGGAAATTCTAAATAAAATAAATCTTAAACCTGAAAATGTTACAATTATTAAGGAAGGAATGGGGAAGGTTACAGATGAAACCGGTGGAACAGCAAGTTCGCTTTTTAGAAATTATCCCATAAGAACAGGTGGAAAAACCGGTACTGCAGAACCGGGATCAGGGGAGATTACAAATTATAGGGATAATTATGGATGGTTTGTTAGCTTTGCTCCCTTTGATAAACCTGAAATCGCGGTTGCAGCTGTTATATATGATGGTGGACATGGCGTTTATTCTGGAAATGTGGTCAAGGCAGTCTATGATGCATATTTTAAGGATCAACCACAGATGAAGGCTTACCTTGATAAAATGGCACAGAGCAAGAAATAGAAAAAATAATGGGAAATGTAAATTTTATAATCCAAAAAATAAGTTGAAAGAGTTCGTCTTTCAACTTATTTTTTTAAAATAAACTTAAAATTAATGCACATGTTAAAAATAAAAGTTAGGACTATTCTTTTTTCAGTAGAAATTATTTTATTAATTACAAAAAAAGCAATCTCAAAAGCTAAAAAAAATATTTTAACTCTTGACTAAATCAGAGTAAAATAGTAGGATATACTTGTAATTAATTCCTAGTAAAATACTCATATATAATAATTTGATTTGAATAAAAGAACAAAAGGTAAATTATAATAGCATTAAATCAGAGTAAAACAGTAAGATATATAAACAAAAGGAGAGGGTTATTCATGGAAAATAAGTTATTAACAATAACTAATTTAAAGACAAAAGTTGAAAATAAAGAAATTCTTAAGGGATTAAATTTAGAGATGGGAAAAGGTGAGGTTCATGTAATAATGGGACCTAACGGAGCAGGAAAATCCACCTTGGCAAATGCACTCATGGGTAATCCTAAATATAAAATTACTGAGGGGAAAATAATTTTTGAAGGAGAAGTCATAAATGATCTTAAAACAGATGAAAGAGCTAAAAAGGGAATTTTCCTCTCCTTCCAATATCCAGAAGAAATACCAGGAGTAACTGTGGAAAATTTTCTAAGAACAGCAAAGATGGCTATTACAGGTAAACCATTAAAGTTAATGGCATTTCTAAAAACTATAAAAGAAAAGATGAAACTCTTAGAAATAGATGAAGAATATTCTAAGAGATATCTAAACGTAGGTTTTTCAGGGGGAGAAAAGAAGAAAAATGAAATACTCCAAATGGCAATACTAGAACCGAAGCTTGCCATACTTGATGAAACTGATTCAGGTCTGGATGTAGATGCTATAAGAATAGTATCTCAGGGAGTTAATGCTTTAAAAAACAGTGAAAACTCCATACTTATAATAACTCATCATGTTAAAATATTGGATTATCTAAAGCCTGATTTTGTTCATATTTTAGTAGATGGAAGGATTGTTAAAACCGGAGACTTCTCTTTAGCAAAGGAAATTGAAGCAATGGGCTATGAAACTTATAAATAACATGGGAGGAAGTAATTTCAATGGAAGAAAGAAATAAAAAGAAAATATATATTGAAGAACAGGACCGAGGAATATATGACGTTAAAAATGAATTCAACTATAGCTTTAAAACAGAAAAAGGTTTATCTAAAGATATTATTTTAGAAATTTCAAAGGAAAAAAATGAACCAAAATGGATGACCGATTTTAGATTAAAATCTTTGGAAATATATAATAATATGCAGCTTCCCCCCTGGGGACCGGATTTAACAGATCTTCATATTGAGAATATTGTAGCCTACGTTAAACCTAATACAGAAATGAAGGGAAAATGGGAAGATGTACCCGAGGATATAAAAGATACTTTTGACCGATTGGGTATTCCAAAGGCAGAGCAAATTTCATTAGCAGGTGTAGGGGCCCAATATGATTCAGAAGTTGTTTATCACAGTATAAAAGAGGAACTGGTGAAAAAAGGTGTAGTTTATACGGATATGGAAACAGCCATAAGAGATTATGAGGATATAGTTAAGGAATATTTTATGACCCTTGTTCCTCCAGCTGACCATAAATTTGCTGCGCTTCACGGTGCGGTATGGTCTGGTGGGTCATTTGTTTATGTTCCTGAAGGTGTGGATGTAGATATTCCTCTTCAATCCTATTTTAGACTAAACGCACCAGGAGCAGGACAATTTGAACATACTCTTATAATAGTAGGAAAGGGTGCAAAACTTCACTTTATAGAAGGTTGTTCTGCACCAAAGTATAATGTAAATAATCTTCATGCAGGCTGCGTTGAGTTATTTGTTATGGAAGGTGCAAGGCTTCGCTACAGTACAATAGAAAACTGGTCCAAGAACATGTATAACCTGAATACAAAGAGAGCCTTAGTTGAAAAAGACGGTGTAATGGAATGGGTGTCTGGTTCCTTTGGATCAAAGATTTCCATGCTTTATCCTATGACAATTTTAGAAGGAGAAAGGTCTAAGGTTGAGTTTACCGGAGTTACTTTTGCAGGATGTGGTCAGCACCTGGATACAGGATGTACTGTAATACATGCAGCACCGTACACAACTTCTACTGTAAATTCTAAATCTATTTCAAAAGGTGGAGGGGCAGCAATATATAGAGGAGCTTTAAAAGTAGCACCTAATGCTCATAATGTAAAAGCTTCCCTATCCTGTGAATCTTTAATGCTGGATAATATATCAAAATCAGATACAATTCCAGCCCTGGATTTACAAAATGATGAAATAGAAGTAGGACATGAAGCAAAGATAGGCAGAATAAGTGATGAAGCAATATTTTATCTTATGAGCAGAGGTATAAGTGAAAAGGAAGCAAAAGCTATGATAGTAAGAGGCTTTGTGGAGCCAATAGCAAAGGAACTGCCCCTTGAATATGCAGTTGAAATGAATAATCTTATAAATTTAGAGCTAGAGGGAAGCAGATAATGGAGGGATATATATGAAAATTGAAAGCAGCAGTTTAAACACCCTCCCTGTTATAACATGGAGATGGCTAAAGCTAAATGAAGTCAATATAAATAGCATTAATATGGATAGTATTCCAGCTTACAATAAGACTTATATAGATTCAAAGGAACATGATGAAGTTTATATTAAGGAAATGAATAAGGACCTAAAGGAAAATGAGAATATAAAATACTTCATAAATAAGAAAGAAAAATATGGTGTATCAAAGGAATATGTGGATTTAGGTGAAAAGTACTATAATTCAGGAATATTTGTTCATGGACCTTCCAACACTATTTCTGTAAAGCCTATTACTATTGTGTATGAATTAGATGAAGAAAACCCAGTGATTATTGATAACAACATTATTGTTTCAGAGGAGAATAGCACCATTACATTAATTTTTGATTACACCACCTTAGATGATGTTGATGGTTTTCATAATGGAGTTACAAAAATTTATGCAAAGGAAGGATCTACTATAAACATAACTAAGGTTCAGAGAATGAATGATAAGTCACTAAACTTTGATTCCATTGCAGTATACACAAGCTATGGGGCAAAAGTAAACTATATACAGGTAGAGCTGGGAGCAAAAAAAACTATTACAAATTATTTAAACAATTTAAATGAAGAAAATAGTGAAACAAATGTAAATACTATTTATTTGGGAGATGGAGACAGAGAAATAGATCTAAGTTATCTTATAAATCATATTGGAAGAAGAAGTTTAAGCAATATTGAGGTTAAAGGTGCATTAATGGATAATTCCAGAAAGGTATTCAGAGGAACTATAGATTTTAAAAAAGGTTCCAGTTTATCTAAGGGAAGGGAAGAGGAGTATGCCATACTTTTAGATAAATCAGTTAAGTCAGATGCCATCCCTCTTTTACTTTGCACAGAGGATGATGTAGATGGCCAGCATGCAGCAAGTGCAGGAAAAATAGATGAAAATAGATTGTTTTATTTAATGAGCCGTGGACTGGATGAGAAGGAGGCAAAAAAACTTATTGTAGAAGCTTCCTTTAATCCAATAGTTAACAAAATTCCATCGGAGGGTTTAAAGAAAATTATAAATAAGGAAATACACAGGAGGATTATAAATGAATGATTTCAATGTAGAAAAAATTAGAAGGGATTTTCATATTCTTTCTCAAAAGGTAAATGATAAACCTCTGGTGTATTTTGATAATGCAGCCACAACCCATAAGCCTGAGCAGGTAATAAAAGCCATGGAAAATTACGAGTGGACTCATAACGGTAATCCCCATCGGGGAGCCCATTATCTTTCAGTAGCTGCGACTAATGATTATGAAAATGCCAGAGAAAAGGTAAAAAAATTTATAAATGCAGCTTCAAATAGGGAGATAATATTTACAAAAAATGCTACGGAATCTTTAAATTTAATTGCCTATTCCTATGGTATGAATTTTATCAATGAAGGAGACGAAATAGTTCTTTGTATTTCAGAGCATCACAGTGATATTGTCCCCTGGCAAAAGGTTGCAAAAGCAAAGAATGCTGTTTTAAAATACTTGTATCTAGATAAAGAATATAGACTTACCATGGATGAGGTTAGGGATAAAATAACAGATAAAACAAAACTTGTAGGCCTGGCTCAAATGTCAAATGTGCTTGGGACAATCTATCTGGTTAAGGAAATTACTGAATATGCCCATTCTAAAGGTGCAGTAGTTTTAGTTGATGGGGCACAAAGCGTGCCTCATATGAAAGTAGATGTAAGAGATCTGGATGCAGATTTTTTTGTATTTTCTGGTCATAAAATGCTTGGCCCCATGGGAATAGGGGTTTTATATGGAAAGGAAAAACATTTATCGAAAATGCCACCTTTTCTAATGGGAGGAGATATGATTGAGTATGTTGAGGAGCAGGATACAACCTTTGCAGAGCTGCCTTTTAAGTTTGAAGCAGGAACACAAAATGTGAGCGGGGCTGTAGGAATGTCTGCAGCTATTGGCTATTTAGAGCAAATAGGCTTTGATGTAATAAACAAACAGGAACAGCTCCTCACAGCCTATGCTTTAGAAAAAATGAACCAAATT
>JBEQBT010000140.1:0-8661 GCA_041639705.1 Clostridiaceae bacterium
GGATAAATACTCTACATTACGGGTAATCGACCCATAAAGGATCGTCCCAGGGGCGAACACACTCACCCTCCAAGTCCCGTAAATTATTATATATGATTGTCAAGGTTCAGGCCAACTATTGTTGGTACAATGGCTAAGACAGGAAGCCATATATGATTGAAAATATGCAAGTTTAAATGATGAACACATTCATTGATTTGTCCTATATTAATTATACAAGGGGTGAACACTGTTCACCCCTACAACAACATTATGAGCACCAATTGGATCAAGCTAATGATTAAATAACCGTCCCTCACTTATACCTCATTTATACTTTACATTGCAGTATTGTTTTGCTAAACTTAATGCTGGAGGTGTATTTATGGATAAATATCTTGATTATATGGTTGAAGAAATTGTAAACCTTGCTAAAATACCTAGCCCTACTGGCTATGCAAACAGGGCAATAAATTACATAAAATCCTTATTAGCAGGTTTAAATGTTAGTTATTCTATTACTAACAAAGGTGCTTTAATTGCATCAATTGATGGAATTAACAATGAAATGGAAAGAACTATTTCTGCACATGTTGATACTCTTGGTGCAATGGTAAAAAGGATAAAGAGCACTGGGCGACTTTCATTTGACACTCTAGGCGGTTACATGTTGAGTGCAGTAGAAGGCGAAACCTGTGTAATTGAAACAGTTACTGAAAAGACCTATACAGGAACTATATTTACAACAAAACCTTCATCACATATTCATGGCAACGATGCTAAGCTGCTTGAGAGAAAGCTTGAAAATATGGAAATAGTACTAGATGAGAAGGTTAATTCAAAGGAAGATGTTGAAGCCTTAGGAATAGAAATTGGAGATTTCGTTTTCCTTGATCCAAGAACTCAGATTACGACAAGTGGATTTATAAAATCCAGACATTTAGATGACAAAGCAAGTGCTGGTATCCTTCTAGGAGTAATTAAATATATGGTTGAAAACAAAATTATCCCACCATATAAGACAAACTTTTATTTCAGTACCTATGAGGAAGTTGGTCACGGTGCATCAGCATCAATTCCTAAAAACACTTTTGAATTCCTGGCTGTAGATATGGGTGCTCCAGGTGAAGGTCAAAATTCCAGTGAATTTGCTGTATGTATATGTGCTAAGGATTCTTCTGGTCCATATGACTATGATTTCAGGAAAAGGCTTGTTGAATTATGTAAAGTAAATAGTATAGATTACAAAATAGATATGTACCCTCACTATGGTTCTGATGCAAGTGCTGCGTTAAGAGCAGGCTATGACTTTAAAACAGGTCTAATTGGTACAGGAGTATTTGCATCCCATTCATATGAAAGGACACATAAGGATGGGGTTTTAAACACTGCAAAGCTAATAGTTGAATATATTAAATCAAAATAAAATGTAGTGGTCGATGCCCACATCGACAGGGTATTTGCGTTATTGATGATATCTCAAATACCTTAAGCTGATGTAGGTATCAGCCACTACAATATTTTTTATAACCATTCATTACAATGTGTATAATGGTTCTAAAATTATTGATTCAGTTCTTCCAGTATTTCTGCAACGCTCTTTTTAAACACTGGATGAATATACTCAGGACAAATATCCTTTAAGGGTTTAAGTACAAAAATTCTGTTTTTCATATCAGGGTGTGGAACCTTTAAGTCCTCTTCGTCATATATTTCTTCATTAAAGAAAATTATATCCAAGTCTATTATTCTTGGTCCCCACTTAAATTTTCTAACCCTTCCTAATTCCTTTTCTATGGCTAATAAATTTGTTAGTACTTCTCTGCAGCTTAATTCTGTTTCTACTAGCAATGCGCCGTTTATAAATGGTGGCTGGTCCTCATATCCATAGGGCTCAGTTTCGATTATCTGAGATTTAAGAAGTATTTTCATCCCACTCTCTTCTATCAGCTTAAATGCATCTGAAACTGCTACATATCTATCTCCAATATTACTTCCAAATGCTATATATACACTGTTCATTTTAATGCCTCTATCATAGTTATTGCTCTTTTATTCTCAAGTACATCATGAACTCTAACCATCTCAACATTCTGCAATGCTGCATAACAGCTTACTGCAATTGTTCCTTCCAGTCTTTCCTCTGGGGGAATGTTTCCAAGTGCCATACCTATACTTGTTTTTCGTGACACTGCCAGTAGTATTGGAAGATCTAGTTCATGAAATACACCTATTTTCTTAATTAATTCAATATTGTGTTCATATGACTTTGCAAACCCAACACCTGGATCAGTTATAAGCTTATTCATTGAAATACCCATTTTTCTGCAGTATTCTATTCTTTCCTTAAAATAGCTTATCAATTCTCCTACCACATCATCATAGTAAGGGTCTATTTGCATATTCTTTGGAGTGCCCTTAGTATGCATAAGTATTATTGGAACATTGTATTTTTTAATAACCTTATGCATGTCAACATCAAACATCATTGCGCTTATGTCGTTTATAATATCTGCTCCAGCTTTGATTGAAGCCTCTGCAGTTACTGCTCTATAGGTATCAACAGATATAAGTATATCCTTATTAAACTTTCTTATCTTTTCAATAACTGGAACTACCCTTGCTATTTCCTCATCAGAGGTTACTGGGTCAGAACCTGGTCTAGTAGATTCTCCCCCTATATCCAGTACATCTGCACCATCCTCAATCATTTTTAGTGCTTTATTTACTGCACCATCAACAGTTTCATTCCTTGAGCCTGAAAAAAAAGAATCTGGAGTAGCATTTATTATTCCCATTATTTTTGTTTTATCAAAATAGTATTTGGAATTATCCTTAAGACTTATATATTTCATAAAATACACCCCTTTTCGGTGTAGGCAAATGCATCATGATTATGGATACTTTCAATACTTTCAACCATTACACTATACCATTTGATATTTGGGTTTTCTTCAAGTGCTACAGATGCTTCCCTAACTACATCCTCAACAAATCTTGGCTTTAGGTAAGCTTGTTCAGTTACCCATTTTTCATCTGCTCTCTTTAGCAATGAATATATTGGAGAGCTTGCACTATCTTCAGCAATCTTAACTATATCCTCAATCCAGATAAGCTTTGCCATATCAACCTTTATGTGGACTATAGCTCTTTGGTTATGTGCCCCAAAATCACTTATTTCCTTTGAGCATGGACATAAAGTACTAACTGGGACTATTATTTCCATTAGAAAATTGAATTTACCATCCTCACCTTTTTCAGCCTCAAAGCAGCATTTTACATCATATGGTGATATAATTCCAGTAACAGGAGCTGGTTTTCTAATAAAATAGTCAAATTCTATTGAGCAATGTGCAACAGAGGCATCTAGCCTTATTCTTAATTCAGTAAGCATTTTATCAAGATCCTTTGGATTTATTGATTTCATATCATTGATTGCTTCAACAAATCTACTCATGTGAGTGCCTCTTATATCTTTAGGAAGGTCAACAGACATTGATACTGTAGCAACTGTTTGCAGAATTCCTCCACTCTTATCCATTAATTTTACAGGCCATTTTAAGTTTCTAATTCCAACATTCTTAAGTGGTATATTTCTTGAATCCTTTTCTCTTTGAACGTCCTTCATCTCATTACCCCCTATAAACTATTCCACTTGTTTTTGTTTCCCAAACTTCTACTTCATATAGTCTGGAATTATCCTTTTTTAATATATCCTTTAACTCATTCCAAACAAATATTGCAATATTTTCTGCAGTTGGTTGGGGTATTATATCGTTAAGATATACATGATCAAATTTATCGACTACTTTTTCTTTAACAACCCTTTTTAGTTCTACAAAGTCATATACCATACCCTCTTTATCTGGTTCACCTTCAATCTTTACAACCAGCTTATATGTGTGCCCATGTAATCTTTCACACTTTCCATGATAATGTATTAAATTATGAGCTGCATCAAACTCAAATTCTTTAATTAGTATCATATCTTCATCTCCAATTAAATATTATAAGAATTTTAATTTAATTCCATACCAAAATTATAACCAATTTGACAAAATACATCAATCTTTTAAATAAAAAAGGAGCTGCTAAGCTCCCGGATAAATTATACAGTTATTGTAACTTCAGTACCGTCCTTGGATTTTACATCAACAATTTTAAGGCCTTTGTACTGCTTAAGCTCTCCGATATTTTTGGATAATGCACCAAAGTCTATTTGTTCAAGATATTTTTTGTCCTCTGGTTTTAAGTTTTTAGTTGCAATTTTAATTGTTGTATTACTTAGTCCTAGGCTTATCATCCACATAGGCAGCGGAATCCTAAATTTCTTCCCGTCATTGGTTTTAATATATATTTTCATAACATCACCTAATCAATAAATACTTCTACTATATCTCCATCACTGCTCTTTATATCTACAATCTTACCAACGAGGTTTTCATCAATAGCTTCAGATATAAGCTGAGGGTCAATTTTATCAACTCCGCCCTCTCCACCTAGGTTTATTTTGCCTACCGAGCCTAACATTCCCTTAACGAACTTAATTGGTAGAGTTATGTTCACATCATCACCATCATGTGAGTTAACCTTTACTCTTAGCATCCTATCACCATAATTTACTGGGTTTTTCTGTACTTGTGTACCTCTTAATGCTTCAATTAACTCTGAAGCCTTTTCAGAATTAATTTTCCCATCCTCAACCATCTTTAAAATTCTTAATACATCTTCGTTCATTTTAAAACCTCCTACTCCTTTAACATATTTATTGCTTGTTCTGCTGTTATCTCACCCTTTTCCAGCATGTCAATTATATCCTTGCTGTCTGGTAAATCCTTTGGCCTAGTTACTGTATATCCTAAAGCTGCAATAACCTCATCCAGCTTAGCTCTTACTGTCGGATATGAAACACCTAATTCCTTTTCAACCTCTTTAATGTTTCCTCTACATTTTATGAATATTTCCATAAATTTAAGCTGATCCCCATTCAAATATGAAAGATTTGAGAGCTCAAAATCATTTTCTATAACTGTCCCACACTGGCTGCATTTAAGTCTAGTTATCTTTAATTTAGAACTACATACTGGACACCTATTTAAAACCTTGTATCCCATTTTACCACCTCTTCCTTTATCTTCATTATAATACCATAGTTTGATATTATCAATAGTTATTTTAATTTTTTTAATATTATTATTGATATTTTTTCATTTTATTAATTTTATTATTTATTTTAATTTAAAATATAAAAATATGTAAATATTAAATATTTTTACAGCTCTATTGAGACATGATATAGGAAGAATGCGTCGTAAATATAATTGAAATTATGATATAACTTACGTGATATGGTGGAATCCGGATTGAACTGTAGTGGTCGATGCCCACATCGACAGGGTATTAACGGTTTCGAAGATGCTTGGATTGATGGTAAAAGCCACGTAATTGCAAATACCTCAAGCCGATGTGGGCATCGGCCACTACTGACATTTGTATGGTTACGACATATTACCCCACTATAATGTCTTTATTGTATAATACTAAACCAAATATAACTATAATACATGTTAAAAATATTTTCATGGATTGTATAATTTTCTCATTTTCTATGATAAAATGTATATGAGAAATTTGAAGGGGGGAAAATAAATGTTATATAGAAAATTTGGGTCCTGTGACTTTGAAGTATCGGCTCTTGGATTTGGATGTATGAGATTCCCAATATTGAATGGGGATAGTGGTCAGATTGATGAAGCAGAGGCAATACGGATGCTTAGGTATGCGATAGATAATGGTGTAAACTATGTTGATACTGCATATCCCTATCACAAGAAAAACAGTGAACTCGTTGTTGGTAAAGCATTAAAGGATGGCTACAGAGAAAAGGTACATCTTGCAACCAAGCTGCCTGCATGGCTTACTAATACATATGAAGACTTTGATAAATACCTTAATGAACAATTAGAAAAGCTTCAGACGAATTATATAGATTTTTACCTGCTTCACTCACTTAGCAAAGATACCTGGAGAAGGATAAAAGATCTTAAGGTTCTTGATTTTCTAGATAGTGCATTAAAGGATGGAAGGATAAAACATGCTGGTTTTTCATTCCATGATGATATTGATACATTTAAAGAAATAGTTGATTCCTATGATTGGACCTTCTGTCAGATGCAATACAACTATATGGATGAGAAATATCAAGCTGGTACTGAGGGGTTAAAATATGCCGCTTCAAAGGGACTAGCTGTTGTTGTAATGGAACCATTAAGAGGTGGAAAGCTTGTTCAAACTCCACCTGATGAAGTGCAGGAAATATTTAATACCTCACCTGTTAAGAGGACACCTGCAGAATGGGGACTTAGCTGGATATGGAATCAGCCTGAGGTATCTATTGTATTAAGTGGGATGAGCACAATGGAGCAGGTAGTACAAAACATTGAAACTGCTGGCAAGCTGGGTATAAATTCCTTATCAGACGGGGATATAAGTATTATTGACAGGGTAAAGGCAAAATATAATGATTTGACAAAAGTAAAATGCACAGCCTGCGAATATTGTTTGCCTTGTCCTGCTGGAGTAGCTATTCCGTCTAACTTCTCACTTTACAATGATTTTTCAATGTATAAAGATACTGAAAAATATATAAACAGGTATAATAATGAAATTCCTGAAAAAGCAAGAGCTTCTTCATGTGTGGAATGTGGTAAATGTGAAACAGTTTGTCCACAACAGCTTACAATTAGAAAGTATCTTAAGGAAGTTCATAGCGCATTAAACAGATAAAAAATAAAGGAGCATAATGCTCCTTTATTTTTTATACTTAATTGATTTTGTAAAATGATTCATTATTTTAGCTGTCATTCCCCAAATAATATTATCCTTATAATTATAAATATAAACCTTGCTTCTTCCTCCAATCCATTTATATCCCATCGCTCCAACCATGTGTGAATATGGGAATTCCTCCTCTGGCTCCATATATATTCTTATTGTTTTAATTAATGGTTCGCTTTCTATAAAAAACTGGAGTGGTACAAAGAATATGTGATCCACTTCATCTTTAGAAGGTTCAATTGTTGTATCTTCATCTATGTGGATTACATATGGATAAATTATTTTGTTTTGCTGAGTTATCAAAAAATCCAAGCTTCCCAGAATTTCTATTCTATTTGAGTCAATGTTTAATTCTTCGCAGGTTTCTCTTATTGCAGCATTAAGACTATTCTCATTTTCCTCAATTTTCCCACCCGGAAAGGAAATCTCTCCTGGTTGATTATTTAGATTTCTAGCTCTTACTTGAAAAAGAACATTTAATTCATTATTAATAAAAACCAATGGAATTGCAACTGCATATTTGTTAAAATCCTCATCTTCTCCTATAATACCAATTCTATCTGATTTTCTTAAATTATCCTCTAAAACCCACATTATTTTATTTGTGTTCATTCCATCACCTGACTATTATTATTTATTTTTTGATGCCTCTACAAATGCTTTAAAAAGTTTTAGCATTATTGGATATTTCTCAAACATTCCCTCAGGATGCCATTGAACTCCAATAACAAATCTATCCCCCTGCATTTCGATTCCCTCAATTACTCCATCCTTTGACCATGCATTAGCCACAAAGTTAGGTGCAATTTCTTTTACAGCCTGATGATGAAAGCTATTTACTCTAACACTATCCCCTAATATTTTATGTAACTTTGTATCCTTTAACAATTCTACAGTATGACCGGGCATATTTCTCTTAGAATCCTGAGAATGCTTAATAAAACAGTCCTCAATATGGGATAAATCCTGATAAAGTGTTCCCCCAAATGCCACATTTATAACTTGAATCCCTTTGCATATTCCAAATATGGGTTTATTCATTTTGAATGCTACATTTATCAATTTAATATCATGATCATCAATCTCAGGATATATAAAATCCTGTTTTTGAGTAGGTTCTTCTCCATATAATAGTGGATCAACATCATATCCTCCCGATAATATGAGCCCATCAACATTACTCATTTGAGCTTCAATGGCTTCATCATCATTTATAACAGGAAGAATAACTGGTGAACCTCCTCCAGCAATTACTGAGTTAACATAATCACAATTAACAAATGCTCGTTCCATACCAGGAAACATTCCTGATTGATTAATTAATATATTACCCGATATTCCAATCAAAGGTTTATCCATAAAATCACCTCCATGTACAATTATATAATAGTAATTTAACTTAATCCATATTAAGTTACTTAATACTAAATTATGATGTACAATATGATTTTTCATGGGAATTCATGTTGCATAAAATTTCAAATAATGTTACAATGTATTAGTGAAAAAGGAATTTAACACTCTTCTAGACGCCATTCTCCTTATTTGGGAGGCTTAGTCTTAGAATCGTTAAATCCCTTCCAAATTTATGGAGGTGTTTTTTTAATGGGAGACAAGAATTTAGTATGCAAGGACTGTGGAAAAGAATTTGTATTTACAGAAGGCGAACAAGCTTTCTACAAAGAAAAGGGTTTTGAGAACGAACCACAAAGATGCCCAGATTGCAGAAGAGCAAAGAAGAATGAAAAAAGACAAAATGATAACAGAGGCGGATTCAGAAGGTAATTATAAGGAGAGATTTTCTCTCCTTATTTTTTATTTTACATAAGTAAGATGTGGATTACT
>JBEQBT010000141.1:0-8678 GCA_041639705.1 Clostridiaceae bacterium
AAAGCAAAATATCTTACCTATAATTGCCCCACAGGAATTTATTATATGGGTCATTAGCTCAGTTGGCAGAGCACCTGACTCTTAATCAGGGTGTCCGGGGTTCGAGTCCCCGATGACCCACCAAAGATTTTTGTGATAGCAAAATATCTTACTTTAATTTACACCGTAGGTATAGTTGATTTTTGTGATAGCAAAATATCTTACTTTAATTTACACCGTAGGTATAGTTGATTTTTGTGGTAGCAAAATATCTTACTTATATTTACAACCTAGGCATATTTAGTTATATGCGCCTTTAGCTCAGTTGGATAGAGCAACGCCCTTCTAAGGCGTGTGCCAGGGGTTCGAATCCCTTAAGGCGCACCACAATAAAAGCATCTCACATTATGTGAGATGTTTTTATCCACTTTCAAGACTCCATTTATAGAAGTGGGAGTACCATTGCCTACTTTGGTGGGGGTAGAGTCCACCAACAAAGTCTCAATGTCCAGCTTTAGCTGGACGAGTTCACTACGTATTCATTTGGGAAATCAGTTCTAAAATTTTAGAAGAACATCTTTTACCCCTGCAGCCACCTGAGCCAGCACCTGTTGCCTTTTGAACCTTTTCAAGTGTATCTGCTCCATTTCTAATTGCTTCTTTTATCTTTGATCTAGAAATTGCTTTACATATACATACCTTTGTAAGCTTATCTAATAATTCTTCATTTAAGTTTTGTTCCATTAAAAATTCCTCCATAAAAGCTTTGATTAATTTTAAAATTCTCTTTCAAATAATTTTAGAGTTTCTTCTATGTCCTTAAGGGATTCGGTGCTTCCACCCAGCTTTTGTAGAAAGGCATGCATAGGTTGACTGTCTAATGAAATTCTTATTCTTGAACCCTCAGCAAATTCTTTCAACCTTTGAGCTCCTTCTTCCTTTGAAATTATTATTTTTGGTCCTCCAACACATCCTCCAACACACCCCATTCCCTCCATGAATCTGCCATGAATTATTCCATTATGGGCATCAGCAAGCATTTCTTTACATTCCTTAACTCCATTGCCCTGAACAGTAGTTAGAAGAGGGTATTTATCAGGGAATAATCTTCTAATTCCTTCACTTACTGCAGTTGAAACACCTCCAGTGTGACCATAAAGACGTCCTTCTCTTGAAGCATATTCATGTGAAATATCCTCATCCATTTCCTCAGGGTGAATATTCAATATTTCAAAAATATCCTTTAACTCTGTAAATGTAAGAACATAATCTATGTCATTAATAAGGTCCTTTTCCTTTGCTTCTGCTTTTTTTGCTACACAGGGTCCAATAAATACTACCTTACAATCAGGATTAATTTTTTTAATTGCCCTGGCTGATGCTATCATAGGAGAAACTGAAGGTGATACATGCTTTACCAACTTGCCATATATTTTTTTTGACATAGCTACCCAAACAGGGCAGCAGCATGAGGAAATCATAAAGTCATCAGTATCATTGACAAGTTCATTAAACTCAATCGCTTCTCTAAGTGTTAACATATCAGCAAAAAAAGCTACCTCTAACATATCACTGAATCCAATTTTTTTTATAGCAACTCTTAATTGATTTATTGATACATCATCCCCAAATTGACCAATTATAGCTGGTGCAACAGCTGCGATTATCGTTCTATTTTCCCTTAATAAATTAGCAATGGGAAGGAATTCAACTCTATCCAGGATCTTATCTGAGGGGCATGACCCTACACAAGTACCACAATCTGTGCATTTATCCTCATCAATATAAACTGTTTTCCTAATCTTATCTGCTACAATTGCATTAAATGGACATGAAGCTTGACAGGATGTATCACCTTCGCCACTAAGACAATCCATGCAGCAGTCATGGACTCTTGTAACAACATTATGCTTTGAACTGTAATTTGAAATTGCATTCTTCAAATCCTCAATATAGTCTTCGCTGTATTCTACGTTTACTCCACATAATGCAGAAATTATTTTACCCAGGTTTTCCTTACTCCCATCAGAACCTTCTAATAATTCTATTATCTTTTCATCAAATGAATTATCATAGTAAGCGCTTAAAATGTCCTTAAATAATTTACTGTAATAGGATGTCATTATATCATCTCCTCATACTTATCATAGTATATTTTGACTTATTAAACATTTTTTATTCCATATTATCCAATTGAAAGTATTAAGAATACTATATATTGAGTTTATTAAATTGAATAAATTTTACCTATCTGGTAATACTCCTATTGAGGTGATTATATGAAGTTTTTACATGTTCTTCTAGAAAAAATTCTACTATGGATTGATATGAGAGCGATAAGAAAACGTCAAACAAATTTTAAGCCCTAAAGGGCTTCTTTTTTTATCCACTTTCAAGACTCCCACTTATATAAGTGGGAGTACCATTGCCTACTTTGGTGGGGGTAGAGTCCCCCCACCAAAGTCTCAATGTCCAGCTTTAGCTGGACGAGTTCACTTTGTAATCTAACCCTGTTTTAGAGCATCTAAAAGTAAATTTCTGAAGGACTTTTTAAATCTATCATCATCAACTGTTGCTCTTTTTTTAGAGTTTATGGTTCTTCCTCCTGAGCGACGTACCTTTTGGGAAAGGAATCTTTCAAATAGCAGCCTGTCAATATTCTTATTATCATATATTAAGCCATTTTGATTAATTGCAAATGCATGCTTTGAAATTGCCATGGCCGCAACTCCATAATCTTGTGTAACTACAATATCGTTTTTTACAACACGATTAATTAAAGCCATATCAACTGAGTCCTTTCCTTTTTCTACGGTAATAATTTCAGAATAGCCATCATTAAGTATATGGCTTGTGTCAATTAGCATTATTACTTTTATTGAGCACTCCTTTGCAATTTCCACAATAATATTTTTAACTGGGCAAGCGTCTGCATCAACAAGAATTTTCATATAAACACAACCTTTTAAAAAGTAATTTTTACACTATGTATATTTGAAAGTATAAATGATTTTTAAAGTATTTTCAATCAAATTGCATTTATATTAAAGTTATAAAGATTTTATATAATGGTGTTTGCTGTATTTTATGAATTAAGAATAATATTTTGTATAAATGATTTTTTTAAATGTAAAATCATTTATACAAAATATACAGTTGGAATTGTAATTTTTAATTCTAATATGTATAATTTAGAAATGGATATTATTAAAAGTATGCCTTTTACAAGGAGTGTTTGATATGAAAGAAAGATTACAAAAATATATGGCCAAATGTGGAGTTGCTTCAAGGAGAAAATCAGAAGAGATTATATCCCAGGGAAGAGTTAGTGTAAATGGAGAAATTGTAAATGAAATTGTTATGATTGATGAGGAAATAGATAATGTCAAAGTAGACGGACAGATAATAACTCTAGAGGATAAAAAGGTATATATAATTTTAAATAAACCAGTGGGAATAATTACCTCTGTTAAGGATCAATTTGATAGAAGAACTGTAACAGAAATAGTAAATATTAAAGAAAGAGTATATCCTGTGGGAAGGCTAGATTATGATACCTCGGGTTTATTGCTAATGACAAACGATGGGGACATTGCATATAAAATGACCCATCCATCACATGAGATTAGAAAGGTATATACAGCCAGAATTAAAGGTATACCTACAATAGATGAGATAGAAAAATTTAAAAGTGGTTTAAAAATTGAAGATTACATAACATCACCTTCAGACATTAAAATTCTTAGTCTGTATGGAAATAGCTCATTAGTTCAAATTACAATTCATGAAGGAAGGAATAGACAGGTAAGAAAGATGTGTAATGCTATTAATCATCCTGTATTAGAATTAAAAAGAATAAAGATGGGAGAAATAGAACTTGGAAATTTAAAATCAGGGGAGTGGAGGGAGCTCTCTGAAGAAGAAGTTGGATATTTAAATAGATTATAAAAGGAAAGACCTATAGCAATTATGTTTAATTTGGGCTATCTTCCTGGTAGTATGAGAATATTATTACTAAATCGGACACAACAATTCAAGCATTAAATTTGGGACTTCAATTATTATCTTCAGGTGGTATTATAAGTATTGTTTCATATATAAATCATAAAGGTGGGCAAAGTGAAGCAGATGAATTATTAAGGTTGGTTCAGGGGTTGACTCAAGGGAGTTTTCTGTACTGGAAACAAGGTTTATGAATGTTAATAAAGCACCCTTTCTTTTAATCATTGAGAAAAATGACAACTATCATGTAGATAAATAAAATACTCCTTATTAGTAAAGAATTTAATTACTTTTATTTTGCATGGAGTATGAATAGTATTTCCGCATTTTAAACATTTATAACTGCCACTAATCAAGTAATCAGTATAATGGTTTAATGCAGTGTTATGATATTTTTTCCAGCTTTTCCAACCTGTTTTACAAAATTTTTCTCTATATACCAAATCTGATAAAACCCATTTAAGCATTTTATGAAAATGAAAGGGGTATTTAGTATATTCAAGATATTCCATTGGTATTCCAAGACCAATTACATAATCTAAAAAGCAATTTTCAATGATAGTCTGCAGAGGTTCTCCTATTTTTGTGCTAACAACATTATAACCATTTTGTGAAAGATAAATTCTTGCTTTATCAAACATATAGCCCTGACATATTTCAATTTCCTCATCCTTTCCAATATTTAGACTATTTATCCCATCTATAATTATTTTAATAGTATAATCTGTATACTTCTTTTCTTCAAATAAAGGAGAAGTGAACAAATTAACTGGAATTGCTTCATAATGATAATCTAGATCTTCTACTCTTAAAATACCTATTATTGTTCCACCAACTAAACTGCCACTTCCTGCATCGTCAATTTGAATCATTATCCAGACATCCTTTCAAATAAATAATTAAAAAATACAAAACATATTTATAGTATGTTTTATATTTACAACTTTAAACTAAAATATTGTATATAATGAATACTAGATACTTTATCAACAATAATTGGAGGTAACAAAATGAGAATTTTAATAACTAATGATGATGGGATAAATTCAACTGGATTACATATCTTAGTAAAGGAAATGGAAAAGGATAATGAAGTATTGGTTGTAGCACCAAATAGTCAGAGAAGTGCATGTGGACATTCGATTACTATTCATGATCCACTATTTGTTAAGGAAGCAAAAATAGATGGGATTAAGTCAAAAGCATTTAGTGTTAGTGGTACACCTGCAGACTGTGTTAAAATTGCTTTAGAAAAGCTTATAAATGGAAGATTAGATATGATTATTTCTGGAATCAATTATGGATTGAATATAGGTACAGATGTAATATATTCTGGCACTGTTTCAGCAGCAATTGAAGGAGTAATATACAAAATTCCTTCTATGGCAGTTTCAATGGATATTAATAACAATGAGGATGCTTTAGTACAAGCTGCAATATATACAAGGTCTATTTTAAAAACAGCAAATGAAAACTATATAAAAAATGACATGGTTATAAACGTTAACATACCTGAGAGAATTGATAAAGGAATAAGAGGAGTTAAGGTTTGTCAACTTGGTAATAGAATATATTCAAATTGCTACATAGAAACAATAAGTGACAACAACGAGGTTGGTTTTAAACTCCAGGGAGAAGTGTGTGATGACTCAGAGGAGAATACAGATGTTCATTATATTAAAAATAGGTATATTACGATTACACCACTTCATTATGATTTAACCAACTTTAAGGTGCTTAAGGATGTGGGAAAATGGTTTGTATCAACAAATTTAAAGTAATAGGACAAAAATGAATAAGTTCTTGCATTAAATTTATGAAAGTGATAAAATAAACTTGCATTTTTAGAAAATTGAATTATAAAAAATACAAAAATGCATTTAAAAAGAAAGGTTTTATCTGGAAAGCAAAAAGTGGAAACTCCACCTTATAGAAGGTGGAGTCTTAGAAATTGATAAAGCCTCTTTATTAATGTTGAAGCTATATAATTGTCAATTTGCAAAAGAGTACCTGTAGGTACCTTTGTTATAAATTAACCGGCTTATGAAAGTAGGTGTAGGGAGTTTAAAAACAAATAAAAAGGGTGGTTAGACATTATGCAAGATAATAAACAGGATTTAATGAGAATAATTCAGATTAAATTTCCAAGGCTAAGCAAAGGCCAGAAGTTAATTGCAGAATATATTTTAAAGCACTATGATAAAGCAGCATTTATGACCGCTTCAAAGCTTGGAGTTACAGTTGGTGTTAGTGAATCCACTGTAGTAAGGTTTGCAAATGAATTGGGGTACAGTGGATACCCAAAACTTCAAATGGGACTTCAAGAGTTAATTAAAACAAAACTTACTTCTGTTCAAAGAATTGAAATATCCAGTGATTTAATTACAGAAGAAAATGTTCTCAAAAGTGTTTTAAAAGCAGACATGGAAAATATACGTGCAACTCTTGAAAAGTTAAATACCAACACATTTGATGATATTGTAAAAACAATTTTTAAGGCAAAGAGAATATATATTGTGGGATTTAGAAGTTCCCAGGCTCTTGCTGATTTTTTAAGCTTTTATCTGAGCCTAGTGCTAGATAATGTTAGACAGGTGTTGCCAGGTGTAAGTGATATTTTTGAACAGCTTTTAAAGATTGGACAAGATGATTTAGTAATTGGAATTGGTTTTCCTAGATATTCAAGCAGAACTGTAGAGGCATTAAAGTTTTCAAAAAGTAAAAATGCTGAAGTTGTTGCAATTACGGATAGTTTATTATCACCACTTGCATCATATGCAGATTATGCATTGATAACTCAAAGCAACATGGCATCCTTTGTTGACTCATTAGTTGCACCATTAAGCGTAATAAATGCTCTTATTGTAGCAGTTGGCATAAGAGAAAAAGAAAGAATTTCTGAAACCTTTAACAATTTAGAAAAAATATGGGAAGAATTTAATGTTTATACTTATAGAACAAAAAATAATGAATAATTTCATTCATTATTTTAAATAAATTATAATATTTGATGGAATACAATCATTGGAATTATTTTCTTGCATAATTTTAATGTATTTTGAAAACAGTAATAAAACAGAGATATTTGAATTATGTGAGGTATAAACCCATATAATATTTGAATATGATGATTTTAATTGTTGTAAATATGAATGAAATATTTCATAATATATATGGGTAATAAAAAATTTATCTATTTGAACTGGGGGTAATTTTATGTCAAAAGATATTCTGTGCCCAAAAGATTACATACAAAAGGTTTTAGAAAATGTAAAGAAAAGAAATCAACATGAACCAGAGTTCATACAAGCAGTAGAAGAAGTACTTGCATCACTAGAACTAGTGCTAGAAAAACATCCAGAATATATAAGTGAGAATCTTCTTGAAAAATTCTGTGAACCAGAAAGACAGATCATGTTCAGAGTTCCATGGATGGACGATAATGGAAATTGGAATGTTAACCGTGGATACAGAGTTCAATTCAATGGAGCAATAGGGCCATACAAGGGAGGATTAAGATTCCATCCTTCAGTTTACATTGGAATAATTAAATTTCTAGGATTTGAACAGATATTAAAGAACTCACTAACTGGACTTCCAATAGGTGGAGGTAAGGGTGGTTCTGACTTTGATCCAAACGGAAAATCAGATGCAGAAATCAGAAGATTCTGCGAAAGCTTTATGACTGAACTATATAGGCATATTGGACCAGATGTTGACGTTCCAGCAGGAGATATAGGAGTTGGAGCAAGAGAAATTGGTTACCTTTATGGACAATATAGAAGAATCAAGGGAGTATTCGAAAACGGTGTTCTTACTGGAAAAGGATTATCATATGGTGGAAGCTTAGTAAGACCAGAAGCTACTGGATATGGAGTAACTTATTTTGCACAGGAAATACTAAGACATGATGGATTAGACCTTAACGGAAAGACAGTTGCAATTTCTGGTTTTGGTAATGTTGCATGGGGAATATGTGCTAAAGTTGATCAATTAGGTGGAAAAGTTGTTACACTTTCCGGTCCAGATGGATACATATACGACCCAGATGGAGTAGTTGGAGAAAAGGTAAACTTCATGACAGAGATGCTAACTATTGACAGAGGAAAGGTAGAAACCTATGCTAAGAAATATGGAGTACAGTTCTTCCCAGGACAGAAGCCATGGAATGTTAAGGCTGATATAATAATACCAGCTGCAACACAAAACGATGTTCAACTAGAACATGCAAAACAAATAGTAGCTAATGGAGTTAAATATTATGTTGAAGCGGCAAACATGCCTACAACTAATGAAGCAGTACAGTACTTGCAGCAAAATGGAGTTACTGTTGGACCAGCAAAGGCTGCTAATGCAGGTGGAGTTGCTACATCAGCACTTGAAATGTCACAGAACAGTATGAGATTATCATGGACTGCTGAAGAAGTTGACCAGAAGCTTCACCAGATAATGGTAAATATATATAACAATGCAAAGAATGCAGCAGAAAATTATGGCTTTGGATATGACCTTGTTGCAGGAGCAAATATTGCAGGCTTTGTAAAAGTTTCAGAAGCAATGCATGCTCAAGGAAATTACTAAGATTTATCGATTTCTAAGACTCCACCTTCTATAAGGTGGAGTTTCCACTTTTTGCTTCAGGTGGGGTAGAGTCCCCACCTGAAGTCTCGATGTTCAGCTTTAGCTGAACGAGTTCA
>JBEQBT010000142.1:0-8583 GCA_041639705.1 Clostridiaceae bacterium
TCAAGAACTCAGTATGGATTTAAACAGGTGGATAGGAAGGAATGGGAGGTTATGTCAACTGCTGCGGTGCTGGATTATGTCTCATCAAATGGCTTTAATGATATATTATTTATAAAAAAGAATGGAGATTTCAAACCATATGTAAAAAAAGGTGAAGAAATATATATATTAATGAGTATGGTTGAAGGAAAAAAGTTAAAGCTTAGAACTGAAAGCAATGGATTGGTATTTGCAGAGCTTCTTGCAAAATTTCATAGTGCGGCAGAAGGATTCATTCAACCTCCAGGAATAAAAATCCGGGTTGATTGGGGAAAACGTATGGAAAGGCTTAGAATGCTTACTTCCCACCTTGAAAAATATATTAATTATATTAGAAACAAGGAAGTATTAAGTCAGTTTGAGGAGTACACATGGCAGTACACTGAAATACTTATTAAAAGGGCAAGGGCTGCAATGAAAATATTAAAATCACTCGGTTACTTAAGAGCCCTTGAGGGGAGTATGAAAAGGAAGGAAATATGTATTAACTGCATTTCAAGTAACACTGCTATTATTAAGGGAGATAATGCAGTAATTAGTAAGATATTTGAAATTGGATACAATATGGCCGAGGAGGATGTTGCTGCTCTTATAAAAAAGCTTATTATAGAAACAGGTGACAGGGGAATGTTTGATAGGGTAATAGTTAAATATTCTGAGACTAGAGAGGTCGGAGAGGATTCAGAAAACATTATAAAAGCTCTTGTATCCTATCCATCTGATTCTATAAAGGTAATACTAAAATATTATAACCACACTAAGGACATGATTGATGAGGATGTTTTATATAATACAGGAATGATGGAAAAGTTCAATAAATATATAGTTAGAGAGCTTTTGACGGATGTTTTGGGGGGATAAGGATGGAATATAGGTACAGGGATAAGGCATATTTATCTAACTATTCACTTGACACTAGGTTATTTGATTATTTTGATTTTCTAGTTGAAGATGCAGCTCCTATTAGGTCAGTGTATATATTAAATACTAATATGGGATTGAAAATATTAAAAAAAGTTGATTACAGCATGGAAGAATTGGATTTTATTTATAATTCTCTAAATATAATTAGAAAAAAATATCCATATGTTATTAACTTTAAAGAGAGTATTGAAGGTAAGCCCTATGTGAAGTATGAGAATGGAATATATGTGGTTCTTGATATTATTGATGGAAGGGATTGTGTATTTGAGAATCCACTAGACCTGAAAAAGGCAGCCTCAGCACTGGCTATGCTTCATAAAGCAGGGGGGGAGGTAGCTTCAAATAATACTTTACGAAACAATCTTGGGAAGCTATTGGAAAAATATGAGGATAAGCTTAGGGCATTGGAAAAGTACAAGGAAATTGCAAATATGCATGTCAATAAAAGCGAATTTGACGTGATTTATTTAAGATATGCTGACTACTATATTTCCTGTATAAAGAAAGCATGTATCTATCTTAAAAAGTCTAGCTACAAAGAATTGTGCAGTTTTAAGCATACCCTTTGTCATCATGACCTTGCCCATCATAATATTTTGATAGGAAAGGATGATAATGTATATTTCATTGATTTTGATTATTCTGTAATTGACCTTCCATATCATGATTTATCAAATTTAATTACCAAGGCTATTAAGCATAATGAATGGGATATTGGCTTTGCAAATATTATCATTGAAGGGTATATGGAAAATAGAGAAATGTCGAGGGATGAAATTGAGGTTTTATATGGATATCTACTGTTTCCCCAGGATTTTTATGATATTGCATCAAACTATTATATGAAAACCAGGGGATGGGAGGAGGATGAATTTAGGGATAAATTAAAGAGAAAAGCTGAATACTTAGATGACAGGGAGAAATTTCTTAAAGAATTTGAACAAAGATGGCTGCAGGCTTAAACCTGAAGCCATCTTTTAAAACAATATTATAAAAGGTTATTGATGCTTAAGCTTTCTCACCTGGATTCCTGCAATTATTAACGTAATCAAGGGTAATATAACAGTGAAGGGAATTGAATAATACATGTAATTTTCAGAAGCCCATTCGAACATTTCTATTGTGCTTTTATATACAAAAATTGTAACAATTGAAACCATTAGCCCAACAGGAGCTACAATCTGCCTGTAGTCACTTATATTAAATAATTTTGAAAATCCAATACATGAGATGTACAAGCAAATACTTTGCTTTACAAAACCAAATAATATGTAATTAATACCTGTTATGACTTCAAGCCTGGTAATAAATTCTTTTATATTTATAATACCTGCTGCTGTATATGCTGGAAAATAATAGGCTAAATCAATCCATTCACCAAGAACTAGAGTATTTCTTGTGGATACTATAATAAAAAGAATGCCGGTAATTATGGTACTCAAAAAATATATTTTAAAAACTTTATTTTTATTTTTGAGAGATGAAAAAACAAATGATAATAAAAAAGTTTCTGCAAAGGGAAATCCAAAGGCTGAAATGGCACCACCTATTACAGGGGTAAATCCGTTGTATAATATTGGTTTGAGGTTGTCAATAACAATCTTTGGAATCAGCAGCATTGTCAATGCTGCAACTAAAATCAGAACTAATGGCAAAACAAATGAAGCGAAGCGCCCAATAACCTCGATACCTGCCTTTACAATCCAAATAGCTAAAATACCAATAATCAGGCTAATAAAATATATTGGTGTTTCAGGAAAGTTCATTATCTGTATAAATTCACTTGTATTTCTATTAACTAGTATAGCGAGATGAATAGAGAAGAAAACCAAAAAAAACGAATTTATTTTCCCAATTATCTTTCCAAATACCTGTTCCTGCAAATCAAAAAAGTCCTTTCCGGGAAAAATTGATACCAGTCGTGCATATACAAAAAGCATTGGTGTTATCATAACCATAGCAATAATTATTGAAATCCAGCTATCCTTGCCGGCTCCCCTCCAGGGTGCCATAATCATTGAACTTCCCAATGTATATATAATTATTACACAAATACCCTGCCTGTTTGATATAATTTCCTTATTCATATTACTCACACCTCAAATTAAATACTTATATATTAAAGATTGAAAAAATAATTTTTTTTACAGGAAGTGAAGGACTAGGCAAAGGTATACCCATTGCTGTCAGCGAAATCATTATTAAATCCAATGTAATTATTACTGTATATATCCAAAACACCTTCCATTGTTTTTTTCTATACATTGGTATAAGGTCAGATATTATATAGTAAAACGAAATTAATAAAAAAATAACAATCATTAACATATGCTATTCTCCATTTTCAATGGGTTTATTTATAAAGCCAGAGGATCTGATATCAACCTCTGATTTAACATTTACATCCAGTTCTTTAAATAAATCATCCCAATCAGCTGATATACTTCTCCAGGTGGAGGGCATTTTATTCTTAATTGACTCTCCAAAACCAAAAATATCTGAGGCATATTCATCTTGAACTTTTTGTATTAACCCAATAATATTCTTTTCTATAGATTTTTCAGTTGCTTTTTTTAGTTCAGCCATACCTTTTTTATCTATAAAGTTACCTCTGCCTCCATGCTCACCAATTCCAAGGGATGTTTTCACATTTAAATTAATTATTAATTTTCCATTTGAGAACTCAGGATTTATTTTTGTTTTATTATCAAATATTTCAAGAGCCACACTTGGACTAACATTTTCATCACTTTGCATTTCAGGAAGTATTCCACCTTTTATTAAATTTCTTATAAATAAAAGATACTTAGTATCATTACCATCAAGAAAACCTATAAGCTTATCCTTTTTAAATACTGCTGTCCCAGAAACCTCCATTGTTTTCTCCCCATTAACAACAGTAACATAAGCTGTGGGAAGTATTGAAGACAGGCTTTCTGAAGTAAGTGACTGAACTAATTTATAACCTTCTACAAATGGAGCTTTTGAAAGATTTTTTTGTGCTTTCAGCATATCATACATAATAAAGCTGTTTATATTTTCCTCTTCATTCCTTAATTGAAGTAATTCACCTGCTGTTTTCTCCCCCGAAATTACAAAATTTATTTCAATTCTTGGTTCAGTGTCCCTAATTACCCAGTCAATAATTTGAGAAATGCCTTCTTTGGCGACCTCCTGACTGATAATAAACACCTTTGCATGACTAAAATATAATTTTTTATCTGAAATTTTAATCATATTTCGTATAGCATCAAACAAGGTTTCTCCCTCTGCTTGCAGTATTTTAGGACTGAATGTAGATTTACCCATACCGCTTTTAATATCAACTACTTCTGATGTCACAAGATACTTATCTCCTTTTGAACTTTTATCTACTGCAAAGCCTGCAACAACATTCAGTTCATTAATTTCTCTATAGTTCCAGCATCCAGATAATAATAATGCAAGCAGCATTACTACAATGAAATTAAGATAGGATATAACTTTTTTCATGATTTCCTTCCTCCTGAAGTTTTCCTTTTGAAATTTTTAGCTGCAATAAATTTAGGTCTATAATTCATATACCACCATGGCGCTCTGATAAATGTATCCTTTAAATCCTGAAAGTCGAAGGATGATAGTTCCAGATTAGCCATGTAGGGTACTCCGAAGGAACGAATTTCGTACAGATGTATGAGAAGGCCTATACAGCCAGCTAATATTCCATATATCCCAAGGAAAGAGGCTAAAATCAAAAAAATTATTCTTAGCAGCAGTGCTGCAGTTTTAATTTTAGTTATCATAAGACTTGTAATGCTGGAAAAAGCTATAACAATTACCATAGGGGCTGATACAAGTCTTGCATCAACTGCAGCCTGACCAATTACTAGTGTCCCAACAATGCTTAAAGCCTGACCTATATAGGTAGGCATACGTGCTCCTGCTTCTCTAAGAAGTTCAAATACAAGTGTCATTACTAATGCTGAAACTATTGTGGGAAAGGGTATTCCCTTCCTTGCTGCCATAATGCTCAGAAGCAATGGTGTAGGTATAAGCTCCTGGTGAAATGTGGTGAATGACACATATAAAGCAGAAACAGTTATAGTAAGGATAAAGCCCATAACTCTGAAAATACGTATTATAGATCCGCTATAAAAATTTTCAAAGTAATCTTCATTTACCTGAAAATATTCCATAAATAGATGTGGTACTGTAATAACAAATGGATTACCTTCTATAAAAATAGCAATCCGCCCTTCAAGCAGCTTTGCTGATACCACATCAGGTCTTTCCGTATACCCAATGGTTTCAAATATGGAAAGAGGGCTATCCTTAATCAACTCCTGTACATAGCTGATACCAAGAATGGCATCGATTTCGATATCCTTTAATCTTTTGTATAGTTCCTGCAGAATTTTTTCGTTTGCTATGCCTTCAATGTAGCTTATGCAAATTCTTGTATTAGACCTAACACCAAGTGTTATAAAATTGAATTTTAAATCAGGTGTCTGAAGCTTTCTTCTGAATAGGGAGAGATTCACCATCAAAGATTCTGTAAAGCCTTCCCTAGGTGCTAAGACAGCCATCTCTGATGTAGGCTCATCAATGGATCTGATTTGCCAGCCTTTACTGCCTATTACTAATGCTTCCTTTGAACCATTGATTAAAAGTAAAGTATCTCCACTGATTATGGACTGGAGCATTATCTGAATACTTGATGTTTTCTCAATATCATTAGAAATAATAACCTTGTTAAATAAATCATTAAAAAAATCTTTCTTGTCATTTAAGAATTTATTTTCTAAAATTGGCTTAATTATACTTTCATAAATAATTGCGCTATTAGCCATACCCTCAACATAAATTACACAGCACTTTATGCTCTCGTTGTTTTGATTTGAAAAGCCTCTGTAAATAATTGTATCATCATTGCTGAATATTTCTTTAAACAGATTAATGTTATCTGCCAATGAAGAATGGAGCTTTTTTTCATTGTATTTACTAGAAAACTCTTCAGTATTTTCCTTTGTTTTTTTTGCACGGGTAGTATTAAACATATTTATAACCATCCTTCTAATATCTATTGAATAATTAGTATTTTCTATGAGCAGGATTTTTATACCAACAAGAAGGTGACAGGCATATGAGTTATTACATTTTTGAGTTATGCGTCGCATTGACCTGTCATTCTGAAAATAATGAAGGATCATCTTTCTTGCGCATTCCTCTAAAACACCTGTCAAAATCTGACTATTCTTTACTAGAGCAAAACAAAATACCCCATATAGATTAAATACTTCTATAAGGGGTACTTTATTACAATATTATTTTCTCACTTCTAAGTTGAAGGCTGAACTTTTCTAATTTGGAGAGATAGAATCACCTTTTATATCTTAATGTCCAGCTTTTGCTGGAAGAGTTCACTTAGTGGCCAGTTTTGTTAATATCTGTATTGTTTCAACAGCTGTTCTTTTCCAGGAATACATGGAGCTTCTTCTTAAACCCTTAAAGGACATTTGGAGGTGAAAATCCTTATCTTCAATAAGTGTCAGGAGCTTTTCTGAAATATCATTAATATCCTGGGGGTTTATATACACAGCATCATCACCTAAAACTTCAGGTATTGAGGTTACATTCGATGCAATTGTTGGAGTTCCGCATGCCATTGCTTCAAGGGGTGGGAGTCCAAAACCCTCATAAAAGGATGGATAACAGAACATATGAGCTGCATTGTAAAATAAGGGAAGTTCATCAACTGGTACATAGCCTGTAAAAATAACATCGTCCTTTAATCCTAAATTATAGGCTGTGTCCCTATAATCATAATAGGAGCGTCCCTTTTTACCCAGAATAACTAACTTATAGGGTTCCTTAAGCTTATCCTTTATTATACTAAATGCTTCAATAAGACCCTTTATGTTTTTTCTAGGGCTAAAGCCACCTACGTAGAGTATGAATTTATCACCTATTCCATATTTTTTTCGGACGAAATCTCTGCAAATAGATCTATTGCGTGGAAAATATATATCCTCAGCTGCAAGGGGAGTCACAAATATTTTATCTAATGGATAGTTAAGGGACTTGGCAATATCCTCCTTAGAATAGTTGGATACAGTAATTATTGCATCGGTCATTGGGATTATTTCCGGAATTTCTTTAGAGTATATATTAAGGTATTGGGGCCCCACTGTTTCAGGCATTCTGTAGGGTATAACATCATGGAGAGTTATGATGAAAGGACAGTTCTTTTCCTTAGGAAGGCCTATTCCATTCTGGGGGACAAGGTACACATCAATACCAGTATCATTTAATATATTGGGTATATCAATCTCTTCCCAAAAATTCTCTTTTTTATCCTCTGAAATGGCACGAATATCAATATTATCTCCAGGATTTAGGTCTGAGAGGTTCTCATCAGGCAGAAACAATAAATATCTGTTTATTTTATCCATAAGATTTATGTTGTATATCAGCTGGTAGGTATAGGTACCTATGCCTGTTCCTCTATACCACCTTGCAGCTCTTGCGTCAATTCCTATATTCATTTTGGAAACCTCGCATTTTATTCTTACTATTTATAATATGGTAATTGTTTACAGGTTGTGAGAAAAGCAAGATGTAATTATAATTTTTATTGCAAAAATCCCTCATTTATTTTAAAATTATTTTAACGATAAAATTATGATTTAATGCTCCTGGTCATTAATTTGAAACGCTATTTGTCATCCTGAACCTAGTGAAGGATCTTAGCACTCAGATCCTTCCCTAGGTTCAGGATGACATAGCCAAACTTTACAAGAAAATAGGCATTAAAGACAGCATAAATTTAAACTTTTATTTGATAAAAATGATGTATAATATGTGTAGAGGTGATAACTTTGGAAGAAAATAAGGGATTGACTACCCTGGAGGAAATAAAGGCAATAAACGATCCATACAGACTGCAAATAGTATTCTATTATCAGAGAATGGGAAGAGCTGCAACAGTAAAAGAAATTGCAGATAATATGGGAGAGGTTCCTGCAAAGGTTCACTATCATGTTAAAAAACTTGAAAGTGCAGGTATTCTTAGATTATCCCATACTAAGAATGTTAATGGAATTATTGCAAAGTATTATGAATTAACTGCAAGAGATTTTCATATAAAGGTTAATAACATAAATCCAGAAATATCAAGGCAGGTAGCTTCCCAGAATGTGCAGCTAACAGTTATAGCTGCATATGACAGCAGTAAAAAAATAGTGGTTGAGGATACCCCAGAGGATACAAATGTTATGTTAAGCACTAATACTCTTTATATGACTGAAGAGAAGGCAAAGGAATTGAAAAAAATCATTCATGATTTCGTAAAAAACTATAAGGTGGATAGAGGGGAAGAAGGGGCAAGGGAGTATCATTTATTTAATGTTCTTGCACCTGTGAAATCAATTAAAAAGTAATGGCAGACTGCAGTTTGGTGACAGCCACTTCACAAGTTCACACATCATGGATGTGAACTTGTGAAGTGGTTGTCACCTTTTTCATAGGGCTTATTTTTATGTTTTTGCTATCATATAAAACAACTCTTCGACATAAAAATAAATAGGGGGTGATTATATGGTAAGAGAAACTGAAATATCAACACAATTTGGATTTAAAATA
>JBEQBT010000143.1:0-8417 GCA_041639705.1 Clostridiaceae bacterium
AGTTGACCATGACGTTGAGGGGCCACATGCTCTTATAGGTAGTGATATAGTTAAAAAATATGGTGAGTCACCTGCAATTATTCATGCTGTATCAGCACATCATAATGATGTAGAGCCACAAACTGTTGAAGCAGTTCTTGTTCAGGCTGCAGATGCAATATCTGCTGCAAGACCTGGAGCAAGAAGAGAAACCTTGGAAGCATATATTAAGAGACTTGAGAAATTAGAAGAAATAGCAAATTCATTTGAAGGCGTTGATAAATCTTTTGCTATTCAAGCTGGAAGAGAAGTAAGAATTATGGTAAAACCTGATCAAATATCCGACTTGGAAACAATACAGATGTCAAGAGATATCGTAAAGAAAATTGAAAGTGAATTAGAATATCCAGGTCAAATTAAAGTTAATGTAATTAGGGAAATAAGAGCAATTGAATATGCTAAATAAGATATGAATGAAAGCTGCACGTTATGCGTGCAGTTTTTTTATAACTACAGATGCCAGTCACTTCACATTTACATTTGTGTGAAAATGCAAGAAATTATTCATATTACTATGGACATGTGAATAATTGAGTGCTATATTAATATTGAAAAGTCAATAATTTATATAAAGATTGGTGAAATTATGGTCGATTATGATTTACATATTCATACAACTGCTTCAGACGGACTGTTGTCTACAATGGAAATTTTAAAAATCGCAAAAGATAAGGGATTAAGTGGAATATCAATTACTGATCATGATACGATAAGTGCATTGACAGAATGCGATTTTATAGCTAGGAATTATAAAATTGATTTCATACCTGGTATCGAGATTAGTACTGACTATAAAGGTTATGAAATACATATATTGGGGTATTTTATTGATTATACCGATACAGCACTGTTGAGTTTTTTAAATTGGATGCAGCAGACAAGAGAAGATAGAAATAAAAAAATGATTGAATTGCTTCAAGGGCAGGGTTATGTTATCAATTATGAAGAAATTGTTGAAAGCGTAAGCAATCAGAATAAATCAATTGGTAGACCTCATATTGCAAGGTTACTTATCGAAAAGGGTTACTTTGAAAGCATTAAAGAAGTATTTAGCCAGCTTCTTGGTACTGGTAAGCCTGCATATGTAAATAGGCTCAAAATCAGTATTGAAGATGCTGTCAGCATTATTATTAAATCAAAAGGCATCCCAATAATAGCTCACCCATTGATAAATAGTAAATTTAATGAGAATAATGATTTTGAAAGTTTTGTTAAATTGTGCATTGAGCTTGGAATTAAGGGAATTGAAGTTTTTCATACATTACATAATGAAGAACAGGAACAATATTTATTTGAATTGGCTAAAAAATATAAATTGGCTATTACTGGTGGTAGTGATTGTCATGGAGAATTGATTCAAGGACATTATTTATTAGGAAACAAAGGTGTTACTCTAAGAGAAATGCTTGAATTAAAAATGTTAAAGAGGTGACAATATGTCTGAGGGTAATAATAGAAATAGGCAATTTCCAAACAAAATAAACACTACAACTATTGTTAAATTACTTATTTTAAATTTATTAATAAAGAAAGATCATTATGGTAATGAAATAATCGATAGGATTGAAATTTCTTTAAAATATATGTGGCGTCCTAGTCCAGGTATGATTTATCCTCTTTTGAGAAGTATGGAGGATAACCTGCTTATTGAGGGCTGGTGGGATGAACCTGACAAAAAAACCATACGTCATTATAAAGTAACTGATATTGGAATCAAACATTATGAGAATATCAAATTACTTTGTAAACCAATGCTAGAAGAGTCACTATCTATTATTGACAGTACAATAAATATTATATATAAATAAAATTACTGCATTTTTATGTTTTAATGGAGGAAAGAATATGGAGTTATCAAGAAAAGGCAAAGGAATATCGTCATCAGTTACACTTGCCATAACTGCAAAGGCTAAAATGCTTAAGGAGCAGGGTGTGGATGTCGTTAGTTTTGGAGCAGGAGAACCTGATTTCAATACACCTGAAAATATTCAGGAGGCAGGAATAAAGGCTATAAAAAAAGGCTTTACTAGATACACGCCTGCTTCTGGTATTCTTGAATTAAAGGAAGCTATATGTAAAAAATTAAATAGTGATAATAATCTTCAATATAAGCCTAGTCAAATCGTTATTTCAAATGGAGCAAAGCATGGTTTATATAATGCTTTAATGGCTATTTGCAACCCTGGAGATGAAATAATAGTTCCAATACCATACTGGGTTAGCTATCCAGAATTAATTAAATTGGTTGATGCAATACCTGTTTATATAGAAACAAAAGAAGATGATAATTTTAAGTATACAAAGGCTGCATTATTAAATGCTATTACAGATAAAACTAAAGCAATCATTTTAAACAGTCCCAATAATCCAACTGGAGTAGTATATACAAAAGAAGAATTAGAAATGATTGCAGATATTGCACTTAAGCATGATTTAATTATTATATCTGATGAAATATATGAGAAATTAGTATATGGTGAAGTCAAGCATATTAGTATTGCATCATTAAATGAGCAAATAAAAAAAAGAACAATCGTTTTAAACGGGGTATCAAAAGCATATGCAATGACAGGATGGAGAATAGGATATACTGCTTCAGAAGAGGAAATTGCGAAGATAATGTCAAATATTCAGAGTCATGCTACTTCAAACCCTAATTCGATTGCTCAATATGCAAGTGTTGAAGCATTAAATGGTCCTCAAGAAACGATAGAATTGATGAGGAAAGAATTCGAGAATAGAAGAAATTATATGGTGGAAAAAATAAATTCAATTTCTGATTTATCCTGCATGAAGCCTGATGGTGCATTTTACGTAATGGTTAATATTACTAAGTTTATTGGCAAAACAATAAAAGGTTTTGTAATTAACAACTCATTAGATCTCTGTGCAGCTTTGCTCGATGTTGAAATGGTTGCTGCAATACCAGGATCAGGCTTTGGTGCTGATAATTATATAAGATTGTCATATGCAACTTCACTTGAGAATATAATAGAAGGGCTTAATAGAATTGAAAATTTCGTAAAATAAATTAATGAATTGTGGGGGAGATTATTGACCCCCTTTTTTTTATATATAAATATGATATAATCATAAATATACGAAATAAAACAATGTTTAATATATTAATGTTCGCTAGGAGATGATGGTATGTATGATTATTATGATAGTCCGTTAACAAAAAGGTATGCAAGTAAAGAAATGTCCTTTATTTTCTCTCAAAAAAATAAGTTTACAATATGGAGAAAACTATGGGTAGCTCTAGCAGAGGGTGAAAAGGAATTAGGATTAAATATTTCTGATGAACAAATTGATGAGCTAAAAGCACATATATATGATATTAACTATAATGAGGCCGAGGAAAGAGAAAAACTAACTAGGCATGATGTTATGTCACATGTATATGCTTATGGGCTTCAGTGCCCCCTGGCGAAGGGTATAATACATCTTGGAGCTACAAGTTGTTATGTTGGTGACAATACAGATGTAATTATAATGAAGGAAGGGCTTGAATTAATAAAGAAGAAGGTAATTCAAGTAATGAAAAATTTAAAAGAATTCTCCTTTGAATATAGAAATATGCCTACATTAGCATTTACACATCTTCAACCTGCTCAATTAACCACAGTAGGTAAGAGAGCATGCCTCTGGCTTCAAGATCTGCTTTCTGATATAGAATTAATTAATTATACTATAAATAATTTAAAACTTTTAGGCGTTAAGGGAACTACTGGCACTCAAGCTAGTTTTTTAAGCTTGTTTAATGGAGAGGATGAAAAAGTAAAGCAATTAGATAGAATAATTTGTGAAAAAATAGGGTTCAAAGATAAGTATTATATGGCTACAGGGCAAACCTATCCTAGAAAGCAAGATGTACATGTATTAAATTGCTTGAGCAGTGTTGCACAAAGTTCATATAAATTTAGTAATGATTTAAGATTATTACAAAACATGAAGGAAATAGAAGAACCATTTGAAAAAAATCAAATAGGGTCATCTGCAATGGCATATAAGAGAAACCCAATGAGATCAGAAAGAATATCTGGGTTATCTAGATATGTAATTATTAATAGTCTTAATCCAGCTATTACTGCATCAACACAGTGGTTTGAAAGAACCTTAGATGATTCTGCTAATAAGAGATTATCGGTTGCTGAAGGATTTTTAGCATTAGATGGGATCTTAAATTTATATATGAATATTACATCTGGAATGGTAGTTTATCCAAAAATAATAGAAAAACATATAAATGAAGAATTGCCTTTTATGGCTACAGAGGACATTCTAATGGAGTCAGTTAAGGCAGGCGGGGATAGGCAGGAATTACATGAAAGAATTAGAATACATTCAATGGAGGCCTCAAAAGGGGTTAAGGAATATGGCTTGCCTAATGATTTAATTAAAAGAATATGTGGAGATAATGCTTTTAAACTAAATAAGGAAGAACTTCTAAAAGTATTGAAGCCTGAAAACTATATAGGCAGATCCGGCAAACAAGTTGAAGAATTTATTAATACCTGTATAAATCCAATACTAGAAACTAACCTTAGTGAAGAAGTTAATGTGAAAATTAACGTTTAAAATTTAATTTTTAAATTTTATGAGAACAACTTGAGTTTATACTTGGGTGTTCTCATGTTCTTTATAGTGATGTATATAATGGTATACTTGTTGGTAATGAGTTGTATGGAACCTGTCATTCTGAACGCAGTGAAGAATCTTTCCCTGGGGTGTGCTTAAGATTCTTCACTACGTTCAGAATGACAATTTATCGTTGAATGCCAAGCGCTCCACACTACTTTGAACATAATCGTGCATTGTAGTAGCCGATGGCCACATTGGCTTGGGGTATTTGCGGTGCATGTGATTTCTACTATTTTTATACACGGCTGTTAAGAGTATTTATTTCTACTTTTGTGGTAAAATAAAATAATGAAATCTAATTATAAAAGGGAATGATGCAATAGTGATAGGATTCATCGGAGCAGGGAATATGGCAAATGCAATAATAAGGGGAATGTCATCAAAATCTTTTAAATACAAGGATGTTTATATACACAGTAGAAGTAAAAGTAAAATAGATATACCAATAGATTCAAATATAAAGCTTATTGAATGTAATACTAATATTGAAGTGATTAAAAAGAGTAAGTATATATTTCTTGCAGTAAGACCAGATATATATGATGATGTACTGCTTGAAATAAAACATGCTATTAATAATGATAAGCTTATAATCACAATGGCAGCTGGGTATGAAATAGCACAAGTTAAAAAAATTATAGGCGAACATAAGGTTGTTCGAACTATGCCTAATACACCAGCTATTGCAGGCTGTGGATATACAATAGTAAGTTTTGATGATCTAATTACATCCTCAGAGAAGAATGATATAATAGAAATATTAAATACATTCAGTGAGGCCCAAGAAGCTTCAGAGAAGATTATTAACGCATATTCAGCTATATCGGGAAGTGGACCTGCCTATGTTTTTATGCTTATAGAGGCAATGGCAGATGCAGCTGTTTTGTTGGGCATACCAAGGGAAGAAGCCTACAAGGCTGTTGAATACACTGTTTTTGGCAGCTCAAAGTTAGCTTTAGATACTGGCATGCATCCAGGAGTGCTTAAAGACATGGTTTGCTCAGCTGGAGGTACAACCATAGAAGGTGTAAGAACACTGGAGGAAAAAGGATTTCGAAGCAGTATTATTGAATGTGTTATAAATACATATAAAAAGAACTTGCAAATATCAAACATAAGATAGGTGATTTAAATGATACTTAGAAAAATAGCATTTGCATTGATTATTTTATTTTTTATTGTAATTGCTATAAGTATGTATGCAGATTTATTAAATACTAAAAAAAATATAGACAAGCAGAGAAAAAAGAATAATATAAAAACAAATTCAAAAAAATCAAATCATCATTAATTATATTAAATAATGAGCTATATACATATTTTTATGAAAAAAGTGATGAAGAAATAAGAAGTAGAAGGAAAAAACATTCCGATAAATCCTAATTTATCGGAATGTTAGTTGTAAAAAGTGAGGGGGAGGGAGTTAACTTGGATAATTTAGATGTTTATGATTCAGAATTACCATCACTATTAAATGAATACCTTGAATATCTTGTATCTGTTAAGGGTAAATCTATGAATACTATTAATGGTTATAAAATTGATCTTAGACTGTTTTTTAAGTATATAAAGAAAATAAAGAATAAACTCACTGACGAGACTGAAAATATTATCATATCGGATATTGATGAAGCCTTTATTAAAGGTATAAGGCTTGGAGATCTCTATTCCTTCATAACTTACATAACCCTTAAAAGGGACAACAGCGCCTATGCAAGGGCCAGGAAAACTGCTGCTATTAAATCCTTCTACAATTATCTTGAAACCAAGGCAAAGGTAATTAAGGATAACCCTGCTAAAGAGCTTGAAACCCCTAAGATTGGTAAAAAGAACCCTGTATATCTTACACTCGACCAAAGCAAAACACTGCTGCACATTATAGATGGCAGGAACAAGGAAAGAGATTATGCAATTGTTGTTCTTTTCCTGAATTGTGGCATGAGACTTTCAGAGCTTGTAAGTATCAATATAACCAAGATCAAGGAAGATACTCTGACAGTTACAGGCAAGGGAAACAAGGAAAGAACAATATATTTAAATGCTGCTGCCATAAATGCGTTAAATCAATATATTTCAGTTCGTCCCAAGGAAGGATTGCTCGATAAGGATGCACTTTTTTTAAGCGAAAGAAAAAGAAGAATTGATAAAAGCACTGTTGAAAAGCTGGTAAAAAAATATGTTAGAAATGCAGGCCTTTATGGGGAAAAATATACTCCTCATAAGCTAAGACATACTGCAGCTACCCTAATGTATAAGTATGGACATGTTGATATTAGGGCCCTCCAGCAGATATTAGGACACGAAAGCGTTGCAACAACTCAGATTTATACTCATATAGATGATGAAAGACTTAGAGAAGCTGTTAAATCAAATCCTCTAGCTGAAGAATAACATAATATATATTATGTAAACAAATTCAGATTATCTTTAATTCCTATAAAAGATAATCTGATATAGTACAATGTCATCCTGAGCGCAGTGAAGGATCTATCCTGCAGTACATGTGACAAGATTCTTCACTACGTTCAGAATGACAAGCTAGTCATTTGGGATAAATCGTGGCAACGCTGTTCTCCCTACGTTTTGGGGATTATAAAAAGAGCTTCTAATAAACTAGAAGCTCTTTTTAGTATTACTGCTTGATTTTTTCTTACCATGTAAAATTTCATCTATCTTCTCATCATATTCCTTTTTTAATTCAGGGATATCCTCTATATAATCAAATTCAAACTCTTCATCCTCTTCACACTCGTCATGTTGTGGGACTGAAGGTTCTTCCTCTGTAATATACTCCTCTGCTTCCCAATCCTCATCAAGAACTCCATCAATATTTATTTCCATATAGTCAGTTCCTTCAGTTAGGCCTATACACTTTCCACAGCTATCACATAATTTATTAGGATCCATATCACAAATATTACATTCATTACAGTTATCGCATACTTTACCAGAATAGATCTCACAATATTTTATTGAATTTGCCATAATAATCATTCCTTTACATATGTTTTATTTTAAATTATATCAAAAGTCTATATAAATTAAAATGAAATTATTGTAAAGGAATCATTAATTCCTGACCAGGCATTATTATTGCAGTATCTAAATTGTTTGCTGTTCTTATTTTATATATAATTTTTCTTATATCAGAGTTACTTTCATTGTTCTCGGATGCAATGCTCCATAATGTATCACCTGGATAAACAATCACTCTTTTGTATTTAATAGTATTATTGCCCTTTGCTGCATAACCTGTAATAGGAATAAGTATGGCTGAAATAAACATGATGGTTAATAAAAATTTAAATAATTTATTTTTCTTCATAATGACACCTCCATAGAACATATGTTCTAAATCTAGTATAGCGAACGTCTGTTCTATTGTCAACAGTTTTTTGAAAAACTTTTAAAAAACTTTTTAACCATTTTTCAAACAGCTTTTAAAAAACTTTTAAAAAATATTTAAAATAATCGAACATAAGTTTGCATAGGAGTTGGAAATATGCTATAATCAAGCTGAAAACGATTAAGGGGTGTGTTATATGCCAAATTCTGAATTAACAAATAAACAGCAGGAAATTCTTGATTTTATAAAATGTGAAATAAGCTCAAAGGGCTACCCGCCTTCAGTACGTGAAATTTGTAGTGCTGTAAGTTTAAAATCCACCTCAACTGTTCATGGACATTTAGAAAGATTGGAAAAGAAAGGACTTATAAGAAGAGACCCTACAAAG
>JBEQBT010000144.1:0-1536 GCA_041639705.1 Clostridiaceae bacterium
GGTTTGAAAATGAATTTCTTAAAGCCAAGCATAATGATTATAATATTAAATTGGTTGTGGAAGACCATCTAGGGTTAGAAAATATTTTAAACCACAATTATAGATCAGAATACAGTATACAAGCATTAATAGGGTCTATAAAGTCGTTTGAATGCAAATATGATTTTACAACTGTGTTTATAGATAAGGCCTTAGCTGGATTTTGGATTTATACTACTTTTTATTATAATGTTTTAGAATACCTAAAATGGAGGTATTAAATTGGACTTCAATAATATAAAATCCAGGTTCAAGGTTATAAGTACTAATAATGATAGTTGTAAAGCAATTTGTCCAAGTCATGATGATAAAAAAGCAAGCTTAAGTATAAAACATGTAAATGGAAAGACGCTTATAAATTGTTTTGCAGGCTGTGAAATTAATGATATTTTAGAAGCTGTAGGTTTAAATCAGAGAGACCTGTTTGATGAAGGCATAAGTAATTATGAACTCAAGAATACAAACGGGTATAAAGAATTAGCTAGATATAAATATATAACTCTGGACGGAAAAACTGTTTTTGAAAAGATACGTTATAGAACAAATATAAGCTCTAAAAATTTTAGTATTGTAAGAAATGTAGATGGGGAACTTGTTTATGGCATTGAAAAAGGCAATTACTATGAATTTTATACTGGCAGTCATAAATGGAGTAAAAAAGAAAGAGAAGGTGCGGCGTCAAGATATTTTGATGGTATCGAGCCGATACTGTATAATCTGCCTAGACTAATTGAGGAAGTAAAAAATAATTCTCTCATTTTAATAGTTGAAGGCGAAAAAGATGTTGATAGCTTATCACGAGTTGGGTTAGGTGCTACCTGTAATTTTGATGGAGCAAGTAAAAACAATCAGAAAAGTAAATGGAGAAAATCCTATAATCAACATTTTGCAGGTGCAAAGGTTGTAATAATACCGGATAATGATTTGCCTGGTAAGTCCCATGCAAAAAATATTGCTGACAACCTAAAGGGGATAGCTAAAGAAATAGGTATTTTAGAATTGCCGGGGCTATCAGAAAAGCAGGATATAACGGATTGGTTTGAGATGGGAAACACTAAGGAAGCTTTATTAAATTTAATAAGCTCCCTTCAAAATGAGAGCGTTGATAATGCTCAGATTGAAGATAGTGGGAAAGGTGTATTTGAAAATAATAATACCTACAGTAAATACACCAAAAATGGCATTAAAGAAATAACTGATTTTATTATTGACCCTTTAGAACTTATTGAGGGTACCTTCACAAAGGAGTTAAGGATTAATATTATTACTAATAAAGGTAAAGTTATATTTAAAAAACTCAATGTTGATTGTTTAATGGGTGGATATCAAAAGTTTAAGAATTCCCTTGGGGAGTTACTAATTTTTGACGGAAAAGATAGTGAACTAGAGGCAATTAAGCGTATTATATTAGATAAAGATTTCAAAAAGAAGATAGGCGTGGAACAAACCGGATTTCACTTTCATAAAAATAATATTTATTTTGTGTCAGGTGACAAG
>JBEQBT010000145.1:0-8333 GCA_041639705.1 Clostridiaceae bacterium
GTTATCAAGATACTGTATTTTATCTACTCCAGAGGTCTCACTAGCTTCTTCCTCGCTTATTCTTTCTCCAACCCATTTTGCCATTACTGGATCTGACTTTTCTATGAAAAGAGTTTCCTCAACATTGCCATTATGCTTAGTCATAATAAGTATTACATGCTCTCTATCAATTCCTGTAAGGTATAGAAAATTTCTATTAGGAACAAAATCATAGTTTGCATCTGCAGACATATGTGGTGCCTCTCCAGCAAACATTATAACTACAGAGTTGTCCTCAATACCCTCCATTAGTTTTTTTCTGTTCAAAACATAGAATTCCTTATTCATTAAATTTCCTCCCCTCTAATTTTACCATTAACAAACCATGCCTATTTAACTTCCATAGTTTAAAATTACTCTATTTCTAGAAAAAAAACAACCCAATAGTCTATATCATTAAAAAAATTTTCACATCCCTTACTTATTGGTCTATAATTACTTTCAATATATGAGGTTCATGGTCATTTACCAAGCACTGTGAATGCAAATAAAGCTTTAAGTACTTAAAAAGCAGGATTATATAAATCATATCTACACAATCCTGCTAAGTATAACTTTATATTATTAAATTGAAATTTCTAAAAACATAATATAAATCAATGTGATATATGATTATAAGTTACTTCAACATCATAATCATCCTCATCAACATCCTCTTCAGTATGAACAGTAAGTGGTTCACCTTCCAATATAATATGTCTAATTGCAGCCTTTTTTTCTTCATAGGTTTCATAATAGTTAGCTAATAACTTGTTTATATTATCCTTATATTCTTCTTTATCTGTCAGAAGCTTTTCCATTGCGGATGCAAGTTCCTTTTTACTTGAACAGATTTCTCCTATTTTATACTTGCTAATCATTGTAAGTGTCCCCTTGTCATTTGAAGTAGTAACATCAAATGTAATCATAGGAGTTTTATTCAGGAGGCTCTCAATGAAGGTTCCTGCCGAAGGCCTTGCAATAAGACAATCTGAAGCTGCAAGAAACTCATCGAAATTGTTTATATATTCATATGGCATAATGTTGACCAATTTATTCTTGTTAGAAATCTTATACTCAAGGATTTTGTTATAAACATCTTTATCCCTTGCACACATAACTAATAGGTTGACTGGTTTCGTGTAGGTAGAGGTAATGTTTTTTACTATTTCAAAAAGGAATCCTCCTCCAATACTGCCACTTACAATAAGCACATTGTCCCTGCCAGCTGGTAATTGGAGCTTTTTAATCATTTCTTTAGGGTCCTTTGGGGTAAAGTGCTTTTTCTCTGCAAGGGGACCTATTACCTCACACTTTGCATTATTCATTCTTTCTAGCTTCTTATTAGGATTCCTGAATATTGAGTTGCTGTGCCCATGTATTACAAAATCATTATATGCCCGAAGGATATATTTAACCTTTTCTGGGAAAGTAGTTTCTTCATCCATTCTATAGGAAAAATAAGCATTTTCAAAATTATAGCTTCTTATGGCTTCAGGTGTTTCATCAAAATAACATATATGAGTTGCAACTGGACTAACCAAATCATTAAATGTGGATATTTCAGTTATGAATATATAAAATGGTATATTATTTTCTGAAGTATAAACTCCTATTGCTTTATTAAAGCCATCTGCAGTGCTAATTATAATATCAGGCTTGATTTTACCTAGCTTTTCTGCGAATACTGCGTCCTGCTTTGCTTCCATAAAAGGTAAAACAAGCATTCTAAGTGCAAAGTTTACTAATACATCACAGGTTCTAATTAGATTCTTTTTTATAAAGTAATTCCAAAGCTTAACCACTGTATATACATCATTTGTCTCCTGGATATCGCTTCCGGCCTTTACCATTATTTCTACATCTTCGCCGTTAAGCATGTCATTAAGAATATTTGCCATTCTTTGATGACCCATACCCATTTTTTCATAAATTATCAGGATTTTTCTCTTAGACATAATCAAATCCTCTCCTTCAATAATAGGAATTAGGGATAAATGTGATTACACAATATATAATCAGCCAAATCCTGCCAACTATATAAAATAAAATATTTAATAATTTAATTATACCATTATTTAATTATACGCTTGTACTCTGATTTTTTAAAGTTAATTTTGTATTATTAATGCTTCATAAAACTTCATATAATAGTTTATACTAAATTATATGAATTATTTTGAATATTAAGGTCAAAATTTGGTATAATATTTATACTTAGAAGATTGAAAGGATGATGTACATTATGAACAATCCAATAGTTACTATTGAGATGGAAAATGGCAACCTAATCAAAGTTGAACTATATCCAAAGATAGCACCAAACACTGTTAAAAATTTTATTACACTGGTTCAAAAGGGATTCTATGATGGAGTTATATTTCATAGAGTAATTCCAGGTTTTATGATTCAAGGTGGTGACCCACAGGGTAAGGGAGTTGGCGGTCCTGGCTACAGCATAAAAGGAGAATTTACTTCTAATGGATTTGTTAACAATCTGAAGCATGAAAGAGGAGTTATTTCTATGGCGAGAGCCGGAAACCCAAATTCAGCAGGCTCACAATTCTTTATAATGGTAGCAAATTCACCACATCTTGATGGGAAATATGCCTCCTTTGGAAGGATTATTGAGGGAATGGAGGAAGCGGACGGAATAGTTGGTGTAAAAAGAGATTCAATGGATAAGCCTCATGAACCACAAAGAATGAAGAAGGTTACAGTTGAAACTTTTGGAGAAAATTATTCAGATCTTGAAACATTAGCTGAATAGTATTTAGGCTAATCTGGAGGATATAATGAGAATAAGAAAAAAACGCTGGGCAAGGCCTGAGCTTGAAGCTTCAAGCTTTGTGATAACTGACCCATTTGAATACAGAGGAAAATGGGCAGATGAATTCAAAAATCCTAATCCAATTTATCTTGAATTAGGCTGTGGAATGGGTAGATTTATTTCAGAGAATGCTTTTAATAACCCTGATATAAACTTTATTGGAATTGATCTTAAAAATGAAGTTCTTATGAGGTCAAAAAGAAATGTTGAAAAAAAACTCATGTTTACCGGTGAAGGGTCTATTAATGTACGGTTAATACCTCTTGAGATTGCTTTCATTGAAAAAGTATTTGATAGGGATGAAATTTCAAGAATATACATAAACTTTTGCAACCCCTGGCCGAAGCTAAGACACAATAAAAGAAGATTGACATACACAACATTTCTTAACAGGTATAAGACCTTTTTAAAGCCCCATTCTCAAATATGGTTTAAAACCGATGATGTGGATCTATTTGAAGCTTCACAGGAATATTTTAAGGGTAGTAACTTTAGTATAAATTATTTAACCTATGACCTTCATAATAGCGATTTTAAGTTAAATATTGAAACAGAGTATGAAAATAAATTCACTATACTAGGGAAGCCCACAATGTTTTTAATTGCAGAGCTTAATTAAGAATCTATTTTGAAACATTGCTGCTTTTTCATCGTTGCCATGTAGGGGCGAACAGTGTTCGCCCGCTTTTAAACATTATCATTAGAGAATAACTTAAATACCAGGGTGCAGATCGGAGAACACTGTTCTCCCCTACACTTTAATGTATCCATTTTCAATAGTTTTTAAATAAAGTACTAAAATTTAATCACCTTAACACATGTCTATAAAAATAGTATGTGTTGTGGTGATTTTTTTGTTCACCCCCCTAAAAATTTTTAACATAACGTAATTGTTATTGAAAGGGGGTTGATGATATGAAAAAAACAGCAATAGCTGCGGTAATATTGGCTCTGGTGATGGCACTCACCTCCTGTGGTAGTAAGAAGAACCCAGCTAAGACAGTCAATGTTCCTACTAATAATTCCTCAACAAATGCAAAAATTAATAAGCCTGTTGAAAGTATAAACGATACTATGAAATCAGTAGAAACTACGGTAGATTCACTTGAAGATGCCGTTGATATAAATTTAAACAATCTATAAAACTTTGGAGGGATACATGATGAATATTAATTTAAAATTAATCGCAGCAGCATTAATCACCACAATGTTAATTCCAATGGGAGTTGCTAATGCATCTGACAGGTCAAAGAAAAGCAATAGGGACAATGAATCAAAAATCAGCCAGCAGTACAAAAATACTAACGAGAATGAAGACAGGGATGAAGATGAGGACAATGATAAGGACGATTGGAAGATAGAAAAGGAAAAGGCTAAGGCTGAATGGAAAATAAAGAAGGAAGAGGCTAAAGCTGAAGTTAAGAAAACTAAGGAAGAGGTTAAAAAAGCTTTAAAAGAAAAAAAGGTAGTTCTTTCTGAAAACAATGATAAAATTCATGAACTTAAGGATGAGATAATTGATCAAAAGAAGGAAGTAACTGAAGTAGTTGATTACATAAAGAAAAATAATATTGTTATTTCCGATGATTTATCAAAACAAATTCAAGATAGACTTGAAATGATTAAGAGTGATATTGTAGCTATAAATAGTTCAAAGGGTACGATTAACAATATTTATGTTGATATAAAAGCACAGCTTGATAAGAAGGATGCTACTGCAGTTCAGACAGGTATTGAAAATGTATTATCCATACAGGATCAAAGATACTTAAGCCTTCAAAAGCTTAGTGATGATTTGAAGATTCTTTTAAACCTTTTAAATCATGCTAAGGAAGCTGCCCAAACACAAACTCCTGGAACTGGAACTACAACAACTGTTCCAGCTCCAGGGACTTCAACTGATGGACAAGCAACCACACCTGCTGCAGGTAGTGGAACAAGCACTCCAGCAGGAACAAGTACTGATACAAGTACTCAGCCAGCAGCAACAACACCTGCAGATTCAACATCCTCAGCACCACAAACTACAGAAACACAAAACCCAGCAACAGGCAGCTAAAAAGCCGTCAGCATTATTGTAAAATTTATGATTTTACAATAATGACACTCATACTTCCAATTTAATAAAAATACCCAATACCCAAAAAGGATTCCTGCCCAGGAATCCTTTTTATTTTTAATATAGTGAACTCGTTCAGCTAAAGCTGAACATGGAGACTTCAGGTGGGGACTCTACCCCACCTAAAGCAAAAAGTGGAAACTCCACCTTATAGAAGGTGGAGTCTTAGAAATTGATAAACAAATAAATTAGCTGCTACTTTTAATGCTTAATTTTGTCTTAAACAGTTTATTAATTCTTCTTTAATCCAGTCCAGTACCTGTATAGTGGCACTGTTTCTGATACTTTGCCTGTCTCCTGTAAGCCTAAGCTCTCGTGCTGCAACCTTTCCATTTATACATAATCCAACAAATACAAGGCCTACGGGTTTTTGAAGTGATCCGCCTCCTGGCCCAGCAATGCCTGTAGTAGATAATCCAATATTAGTTCCTGAAGTTTTTGCAATGCCTTGAGCCATTTCTCTAGCTGTTTCTGCACTTACTGCACCAAATCTATCCAGGGTTTCCCCTCTAACTCCTAGGCGGTTCATCTTTGCCTCATTACTATAGGTCACAGCTCCTTCTAGAAATGCTTGGGAAATTCCAGGATAATTAATAAGCCTTGCAGCAACCAAACCTCCTGTACAGGATTCTGCTGTTGATATGGTTAACTTGTTTTTTATCAGCAGCTCTCCTATTTCATTCTCAATATTAATGTCATTTATTTTATTTATACCATTTATTGATAATACCTCTTCCTCTTTATTAAGTATTTTATTATTCATTCTAACCATCCTTTTTTAAAAAATTACTGAATTTATGGTGTTGAGGCATACAAAACTAAGTGAATTTATATAATTCCATATACCACATGCCATAAATTAACTATACATCATTAGCAAAGGCTGTTCAACCAGCATCTGTGGCTTGGATAAAGATACTTCACATTTGTGTAAAAATGAGTCGTAGGGTGCGATCATATTCAGGCACTGTAGTGGCCGATGCCCACATCGGCTTGAGGCATTTGCGGTATATAGTATTTCCACAATTGTTGCAGATATCACCTGTCATGTTAATGCCCTGTTGATGTGGGCATCAACCACTACGGTTCTATCATAATATCAATAATATTTGTTACACATAATTCCTATTAAAAGACTTATTAAACCAAAGCAACACTACGCAAATTATACATTGGAACCCTATATAATTCTCTTGTCATAGATGAAACATACTTTTGATATTTATCTGAGAGATATTTAAAATCAGGTCTTGTTGCTGACTCTAATAATACTGCTTCCTCTGTGGCTCCTGACCTTCTCTTGCTGTTTAAGTGATTAAGAATCCCCTCTGCATTTCTTATCCCTATCCCATGGCCATAGTAATTCCCATCTCCAAGGTCAATTGCATTTTCTCCCTGCCATTGGGGAGTTTTTGGATCTACCTGGGGGTTTTTAAAATATCGACAGTCACCTGGTAAATAGTCTGTTATATTCTTATAATAATCAACTCCTAAATCTCTATCATAGTACCAATCCATCAATTTGATTTTAGGAAACATCCCATTAAAAAGCTCCTCAGGATAAATACTTACTAGTGCTTTATAATAGATAATAACTATAGCTGTGGCACACTCTGTTCCATACTTTGAGCCATTAATAAATATATCCTTAATAGCCTCTGATGGCTTTACCCCTTCCTTTAGCTCAAATCCTCCATCATTTGTTCTGTTCCAATAGCTCTCATTACATATTGTTTGTCTGAATACTCTAAATGCCATTCTGCTTTTAAAAAGATCCTTTGAAGCCTTAATAATATTTACCCTCATATTCATTTCAAACTTTAACTGCTCAAATGAGCTATATTCGTACTCTGTACTGCTTCCATTAAGTTTTTCTATGGATTTTCTTTCTATACTATTTTCAGCATATTCATTTATAATACTTTCCATTGCAATAGGTGTCCCTAATATTTTAATCATTGTGTAATCCCCCCGACCTTGCTATTCTTAACTGTTCTTTAATTGGATTCCCCATCCATTCATCCCACAGTCTCATGTTCTTACGATGCATAGCTAAGGAAAAGCCAGAAAGAAGTCTTTTATCATCCTCATCAAGTATTTTAAATTCATCTAGGAGCTCACATTCTTTTTCATTCAGTGCTTTTAGTGTTTCACCTGTGTCCACAGACACCATTTTACACAAATACTTTGCATCTAAGTTTACAATATATACACTAGGTCTCCTGGTTAATTGAAAGCTTTCTCCTGTGAAACGAAGAAACATATTATTCTCCTCAATCCAATTTATAAATGCTAAATACTTTTCATCCCTTTTCTTAGAGACATTATCCTCAATCCCAGGTACAAAACATAATAGACTGCACGCTAGTTCCACATCCTTTGGCTCCTCTGATTGAAGCCTGTTTGCAATAAGAACAAGGCTGTGGGTGTCTCGGGATTCAAAAAATGCCCATACTAAATCATGTATGAAGAATCCTTTTTTATATCGTTTAAAAATCACATCTGAAATAACAGGGAGAACACTTCTATCCCTGTATTCTCTTGTTAAGATTGCTGCTGACATATCCAGTATCTCATCAAATTTGTTATCTAATCCGTCATCTGCTGCACCTGTTTCTAATATCCACTTAAAAGCAGAATATACCTTTGAGATATATTTAGATGACAAATTTAAGCTATCTGAAGATTTTTTATCCATTATTGTTTCATCCATTAAATCAAATGCAATTTTATTTCTTATGCTTAAGCTCTCAAAAATACCCAAATCTTTTATTTTAGACTTAAGCAAGTATAAGGATGTAAAACTTAAGCTCTCTTGATTAATTAAATCTACTGTCATCTTTATATCTTTTTTTGCTAATTTAATAAAAAAATTGATTAATCTATCTCTTCCATCACCATATCTAATCTTGTCTAAAAAGTTTATTATCCCAGAATCAACTATATCCATAAATTCTCCTTTCAAATTTATAAAGGGTATATTATATTATATTAGTTGATTTGTTTTTGTGATAATGGGGACATTAGAAATCTAAGCAATATCATTACAGTATCATGAAACTTATATCAACTATATGTTCTAAATTCACCAAAAATAAATAACGCCTTCAACTTTATTGAAAGCGTTATCCATATGGAATCAGTAATATTCATAATACACACCTAGTACTGTCTCAGATTTTTGTTACATTAGAAGCTTGTGCTCCTCTTTCACCTTGAACTACTTCAAATTCAACCCTTTGTCCTTCCTCAAGTGCCTTAAAGCCTTCTCCCTGAATTGCTGAGAAATGTACAAAAACATCTTCTCCATCATCAGTTGAAATAAATCCATATCCCTTTTCGGCGTTAAACCATTTTACCTTACCT
>JBEQBT010000146.1:0-8307 GCA_041639705.1 Clostridiaceae bacterium
CATTACATTCTTGTAAAGCTTCCCTAGCATCTTCAAAGCTCACATTAGCTCTCTTTCTTAATTCATCAATTTGTTCTAATGTTATTATCATTTTATTCCCTCCAAATATTTTTTATTTATCTTATGGTTTTATTATAGTAGGGAATAATTAGAGCTCAATTAATGAAAGATTAAAATTAGATTAGAAAACAAGTGCCAAGCTCGTGATAAGTAACATATTTATTTGTCACTTATCACAAGGCTGGCACCTAAAATCAAGAAATATTAAGTTAAGTTTTATAAGTATATATCTGAGAATTCAACTCTTATTCTTTGACTACTCTGCTCTTTCTCGACTAAATTATGTTCTTTAATAGCTTTTGTATCTGCTACTGTCCTGTTTGGAAGCTCAAATATAAATTCACTTCCTATTCCTTGTCCACCTGCAAGATATACCTTCCCCTTATGCATAGCAACAAGTGATTTCACAATGGAAAGACCTATACCACTGCCCTCATTTATCCTTGTAGTAGATTTATCTACCTGAACAAACCTTTCAAATATTGAATCCTTCATTTCTAAAGGAACACCTATACCAGTATCCTTTACAGAAATAACTACCATATCAGCCTTGTCATATATATTTACAAATATATCCCCTCCCTTAGGAGTGAACTTAACTGCATTTGACAATAGGTTAAGCATAATTCTTTCTATTTTATCAGGATCGCAGGCAACTACTTTTTCCTCCATCTCAGTATCAAATGTCAACTTTATATTGGTGTCCTCAATATATTTCGCTATGGAAAGAGTTATATTCTCTACAACACTGACAATGTCATAGTTTTCAAATTCAACATTAAAATATCCTGCGTCTATTTTAGTAATATCGATCAAATTAGAAATAAGACGCAGCAGCCTGTTGCAGTTTTGTCCCATCATATACATATACTGATCTATCTCTGGATTTCTGCTTATTGTTGGGTTATTTTTAAAAATATGATTAAGCATTTGTTGAGCTGATGATATTATAGTAAGTGGGGTTCTTAACTCATGTGATATGTTTGCAAAAAAATCAGTCCTTAGTTTTTCATATTTAATAACTCCATCAAGCTCTTCAGTACGTTTCTTTAAAGATTCCTGAACAACTTTGTTCATATCCTTAAGCATTTCAATATTCTCTATTATTATCCTGTTATTTATATAGTTTTTTACATGATATTTATAGATTATGGAAGAAGCCACATAAGCTATACTAGTTAGAAGAGTATAGAAAAAAATACCCTCCAATTCATACATAACACCACCATCAAATATTATCATCGAAATAATGAAGGTTAAATATGGAATACCAAAAGCAAATAATCTCTCATAGGGTTTAAATAAAATTAATGATGCTATGCAAAATACTGCTATAGTATAAGAAAATGGCTGCTTAACGTCCATAATATTGTATATGGCAATTATTGAACTTAACATCATAACCAAGGTAGTTATTGCAATATGAAGAATCTCTTTAAATTTGAGGTTTTCCCCTACCCTCTTTTTCAATACACAGGTAAGAAATAAAAACACTAATGGAACTATTGCTAGAAGAACATGATAAAATGAAAACTCTATAAATGGGTATTTATCCCATTTTAAAATATTCTTCAAGGTAATGTGCAGAATCAATAAAGCCATATCAACTATAATTAGGATAATCGCAAGAATTTTTTCACGATTTATATTAATGTCAATAAACTCTTTTCGCAGCTCCACTTTATATTCTAAGGGGACCATTAAAGGAATTTGTTTAAGTTTTGACTTAAACTTAATTATTTTATTTTTTTTCATACAATCGCTCCCTGACATTATAAATAAAATATGCACTTACCCTTTGAAGTAAATAAAAACCTTTTTTTTAGTACCTACTAATATTTCTACACTTTTATGCTTAATCCTTCCATAAATTCTAATATAGTACAAATATTTTTAATATTAACATATCAGGGATATTGTAATACAAAACCAGCGTTTCAAAAAACATAGCATCAAGTATCCTAATAACTTGATGCTATGTACTGCCATATTACTTATTATCTTCTTTGCCTTACTGCATGATATGCAAGATTGTTGGCTGCAAGCATTCCACTTTGTAGTGCTCCCTGTATCCATGCATTCTTGGTGGAAGCGTGCTCTCCTGCAAAAAACACTCTGTTGTTGTACTCGGGCATTGTTGAGACATATAGAAAATCCTTTTTTTGTCCTGCAAGGAAATAGGAAAATGCCCCTTGAGCCCACATTTCTCTGTTCCAATCTACTGTTTTAGCAGCCATAACCCTGCTGCTTAAGTATTCCTCTGGAAGTCCATGTACCTCTTCCACCAGCCTATTTATAATCCTATAACGAATTACAGGTAATGCATTACCCAGCCTTATTGCATCCTGAAGAATACTATAGGAGGCTAGAAGCACGCCTGGGTCCTCTGAACTACATCCGGTCTTATCAGGATTGCAAAATGCATGGTCCGAAGGATAGGATACCATCTGAATGATTTCATCCGTGGAAGAGGATCCCCCCCTTATACCCTGCCTTTCCCAGAACCTCTCACTGCATAGTAAAAGTGTTTTTTGTGCATCTACATACCTTACTCTGCTAATAGCTTCCATCTTTCTTCCACTAAAAAGAGGTTTAATGTTTGCTTCCCTTAGTAATGACATTGGTACGGCACAAATTCCATAGTCAAATGAATCATATATAATTTCAGCTCCAGTACCTCTTCTATAACCCAATACAATTCCTTTATTATCCTTGGATTCATGTACTCCCGTAACATAGGTTCCACCCATCCAGGTAACCTTTCCTAATGAATCCTGTGATATATTCCCGTACTCCCTAGGATACCTTGATGTAAGGGACCTATAAAATGAAACAGGAAGATTAGCCATTCCTCCATCAATACGGTATAGATTGGAAAAATCCATTGAATATCCCTCATTTAGAGTTGTTTCATAGCTGCTATCACTTAATGCTCCAGAAATAGGCATGGCACTCGTAACCAAATTAATGGCTTCTCTGCTAAGTCCAAACATCTCCAGTGCCTGATGCTCACTAATGTTCATTATGGCTTCATATTGTGGACTATATTCTGGTGAAATCATAAGAAATTGCTTTCTAATTTCAGGAGTAAGGGTTGATAGAAAATGATTTGCAACTTGATTATATAGCTTAGGCCATGGAGTATCTCTTTCTCTCTGAGTTAACTCAAATTGTGGATAAATTTTTTGAACCATGTTTATACCCTCTGGGTCCCTCCTTACTCGCTTTCCTCTTATATAATAGAAGGCATTGGGATCCATTTGTACAAAGGGTACGGTCTTTAGCTTGAACAGGTTGATATAATGCCATGAAATTTCATGGGATACAGGTATTCGCATTGCTCCAAGCTCACCATATAATTTTCTTTCCCTGTCGAAATAGTGAGTATATACCCTTCCCCCTATTCTTCTGTTTTCCGCCTCAAAAACAGTAATATCAAACCCAAGCTTTCTCAGTTCAAAAGCTGCTGCCATACCTGCAGAGCCCCCGCCAACTATAGCTACTCTTCGGTTTTTAAAACTTCCGGTCGGAGCATAGGTTGTTATATCTGGAGGAGGACTAAGTAAGTCTAGTATATTCTCATAGTCCTCAGGTCTTCCGACCTTAATAAGGGAATTTTTAAGCAGCTCATGCCTTTCATCATTAGTTGGATTAGGCAAGTATTCCTTTTCCGGAGGCCTGTCAGCATTTATCATATTTTAAAACTCCATTAAAATAACTACTATTTTATTTTAATAAAGCTTTTTAAAATATATTACTGTATTTTAAACCTGGAAAAATATTTTTCGTTATATATAACTAGAATCTGCGTAATTGAGCTGAAAATCGTAGCAGTCATAACCGCCTGTGAAGCAATATCAGGATGATTATCCATTTCTATGGCTATAATTGCTGTGTTCACTGCTGTAGGAATGGATGATGATATCATAAATGCCTGTGCTGGTATCCCATTTATTCCAAGTAACTTTAATATTATAAATGTATAAATTGTTTTGCAAAGAAGGACAATATTTAAAATGCTATTTGTTAAACTCTCCAATTTAATATAATTTCAATCTATTTTTTGTATTGATATAGTAGGTGATTATATGATAAAAGAAATACTTGATGTTTTGATTGGCGAACCCCTTCCAAATGAGAAACGCTCAAAGGAAAAATATAATATCCCCTTTGGTTTGGCTGTTATGGCAAGTGACGCAATTTCCTCGGTAGCCTATGCTGCAGAGGAAATTCTATATGTGCTTATAGGTGTTATAGGCCTATTATCCTATGTATGGCTTGGGTGGGTATCCTTTGCGATTATAGGGTTATTGTTCATATTGACTGTGTCCTACATTCAAATTATCAGAGCCTATCCCCAGGGGGGCGGAGCATATGTTGTAGCTAAGGAAAATATAGGTATAAAATCAGGTTTGATTGCTGCAGCATCCTTGTTAATTGATTACATTTTAACTGTAGCTGTTAGTGCTAGTGCAGGTGCAGCAGCAATAATTTCCGCATTCCCAAGGCTTGGGGAGTGGAAGGTTATATTAGTTGTAGTGTTTATAGTTATATTGACCATACTAAACCTTAGGGGAGTTAGTGAATCATCAAGGATATTCAGCATCCCTACCTATCTTTTTATATTCAGTATGCTGTTTATGATTGTATACGGCATGATAAAATATACTCTGTATGGAGCTCCAACTCCCATGATAAATGAACAACTGAAGTCCACTGGAGAAGTAAGCTTGTTTCTTATTTTAAAAGCGTTTTCATCTGGAGCTTCTGCACTTACTGGCCTTGAGGCTGTCAGCAATTCTGTTCCGAATTTCAGGGAGCCAAGTCAGAAAAATGCCAGGACTGTAATGATTTTATTGTCCATTCTGATATTTTTTATTTTTGGTGGTACTTCCCTCCTTGCCAGATTTTATCATGCAATTCCTGTAGGCTATCCAACAGTAATTGCACAGATTGCCTATGGAGTTTTTAGCAAAACCTTCATGTTCTATGTAGTACAATTTACAACAGCTGTTATTTTATTTATGGCATGCAACACAGCCTTCACTGGTTTTCCAATGCTTATGTACGTAGTTGCCAAGGACGGCTTTGCCCCAAGACAATTTACCATCAGGGGGAAAAGACTTAGCTTTTCAACTGGCATAATAGCATTGTCCTTTGCTGCAGCTATTTTAGTAATAATATTTAGTGCCGAAACCCATAATCTTATTCCATTGTATTCTGTAGGAGTTTTCCTCTCCTTCACTCTTGCCCAGTCAGGTATGGTCATCCACTGGAAAAAAGAAAAGGAAAAAGGATGGCAGAGACGTGCTGCTATAAATGGCTTTGGAGCTATAATTACAGTAATAGCAACTGTAATAATAGCCTATGAAAAATTTAGTCAAGGAGCATGGATAGTTGCAATAATAATACCTGTACTGGTAATTGTAATGCTGAGAATCAAAAGACACTACAACAGTGTAGCAGATCATCTAAGATTAACCCAGGATGACCTTGAAAAGATTAAACTTGATAAGAAATTTAATCATACCATGATTGTACCTATAGCCAGCCTTAACAGAGCTGCATTAAATACACTTCAGTATGCTAGAAGTATTACCCCTGATGTAATTGCATTAAATATTTCTACAGACAAGGATCAGCTGGAAAAACTAAAAACTAAATGGAAAGAACTTAATACTGACATTCTGCTTATTGCCAAATACTCTCCCTACAGAGCAGTAATTACTCCACTTATACAATACATAGATGATATTGCAAATGCAGCTGGAGAGGAGGAAAAAATAACCGTTCTGCTTCCTCAGTTTATAACACATGAATGGTATGGGAGAATTCTTCACAACCAAACAAGCTTTTTTATAAGAGAAAGCCTTTTAATGCACAAAAATATGATAATTGCCACCTACCCCTATCATATAGAGTGAGGTTAATAACAGACAGCCACCTGAGATAGAACTTCTTTTCTCTTCTCAGGTGGCTGTCACCTTTTTATCTTAATACCTTTTCGGTTTCCTTATCAAACAAATGCATCTTGTCATAATGGAACTGCAGCATTATTTCATCAAAGGCCCTTACCTCCGATTGACCACTTACCCTTGCAATTATTGGGGTTGAAGCAATTTCAGCATGTACATAAAGTTCAGCACCCATTAATTCCGTTACATCAACCTTGGTTTTTATTTCATTATAGCCGCTGTTCAATGCATCGACGCCTGCATCGTGGAGGTGCTCAGGCCTTATTCCCATCACAATCCTCTTCCCAACATAGCTGCCGGATTTTAATATCTGCTTTTGTGCTTCCGAGAGTTTTAGCCTTTTTCCATCCTTAAGTACAAGAACAATATCTTGCCCTTCATCTTTTACATCCACATCAAGAAAGTTCATCTGTGGACTTCCTATAAATCCCGCAACAAATAAATTATTTGGACGGTCATATAGGGTCTTTGGAGTATCAACCTGCTGAATAAGCCCATCCTTCATTACAACTATCCTTGTCCCCATTGTCATTGCCTCTGTTTGGTCGTGGGTTACATATATGAAGGTGGTCTTTAATCTCTGGTGAAGCTTCAATATTTCCGTTCTCATCTGTACCCTTAATTTCGCATCAAGGTTTGATAATGGTTCATCCATCAGAAACACCTTTGGTTCCCTTACAATTGCCCTTCCTAGTGCGACCCTCTGCCTCTGGCCACCTGAGAGTGCCTTTGGTTTTCTATCCAATAAGTGGGTGATATCAAGTATTTCTGCAGCTTCCTTAACCTTTTTGTCTATTTCATTCTTCGGAGTCTTTCTAAGCTTAAGGCCAAAGGCCATATTTTCATATACGCTCATATGTGGATATAGTGCATAGTTCTGGAATACCATTGCTATGTCCCTGTCCTTTGGAGGCACATCATTAACAAGCCTGTCTCCTATAAACACCTCCCCCTCAGTTATTTCCTCAAGTCCTGCAATCATTCTGAGAGTTGTTGATTTTCCACAGCCCGAGGGTCCAACCAGTATTATGAATTCCTTATCCTCAATTTCCAAATTAAAGTCCTTAACAGCTGTAACATTTCCAGGGTAAATTTTATGGACATCCTTAATTGATAGGTTTGCCATGTCACCAACCTCCTTTAATAAATAATTCCATATATTTTAAATTTTGTTTATCTTAAAACATTATAACATTTTGATTTTTGTAGTGGCAAACAATTTTTGCCTCTGTCTCCTTTCATTAAGAAATTGGGAATTCAGGCTATTCCTGAATTCCCATTACAATCTTCAGCCCACATCCCAGTTGAAATATGGGCTGCACGGGGGGAACAAAATGTTATTAATATATCTGAAGCCTTAAGGCTTTTTCCCTCTACACAAATTAGATCACAAGTACCTCTTAGGTTGACATCAGTTTCATACTCGACCTATCCAATTATTCCTTAATACCTGTGGTTGCAACGCCTTTAATGAAGTTTCTCTGGAATATTATAAATATAATAATTGTGGGTAATGAAAGAATCATTACTCCAGCCATGACCTGATTCCAGAATTGGAAATACTGCCCGTAAAAGGAGTTGAGCCCAACGGGCAGGGTAAACATATCCTCTGAGGTTGCTAATAGGCTGGGAATCAGGAAGCTGTTCCAATTTCCCGTGAACATTAATATGAACTGTGTTGTAAGTGCAGGCACAGCCATGGGAAGTACAATCTTAAAAAATATTCCAAACCTGCCTAAGCCGTCTATCAACGCCGCCTCCTCAATGGATTTTGGAATGCTTAGGAAAAACTGCCTCATCAGGAATATCCCGAACAGACTATAGAGATAGGGTATGGTTAAACCTTCATAATGATTTACCCATCCAAGCTTTGTGAGAAGAATGTAGGTGGGAACAAGAACCACCTGCCCTGGAACCATCATCATTGCAAGCACCAGTATATACATTAGCTTCTTTCCGGGAAACTCAAGTCTGGCAAGGGCATAGCCGGTCATGGAATTGATTATGAGGTTCCCAAAGGTTACAATTGTTGCTACGAACAGGCTGTTAAAGGCCCATCTCGCAAAGGGGAATTGCTTCCATATGAATGTGTAGTTTTTAAAGGACAAACTGGAAAAATTAATTTCAAAGCCCCCAACCTCACTTGCAGGCTTAAGTGAGGTTATTATACTCCAGACAAAGGGGCCAAGAGTTACAAATGCAAAGGCTATAACCAGGGTGTAAAACAATATTTTTCCTATTGAAAATTCCTTCCTCTTCATATAAATCCCCC
>JBEQBT010000147.1:0-8237 GCA_041639705.1 Clostridiaceae bacterium
TATTGCATGTATCATCTTTTTTGATGTCATCAGGTAAGTATTTGCATATGCTTTCCAATTTAAAGTTTTCATTTTTATCAAGAAAATATTGAATTATTTCTTCATTTTCTTCCTGAGAGATAGTGCAGGTGCTATAAACAAGGGTTCCCCCTTTTTTAACATAATTTGAAGCATTACTGATTATATCCATTTGTATTTTTTGAAGTTCAATTATATCCTTTTGTGTTACAGTCCATCTAATCTCTGGTTTCTTTCTTATAAGACCTAGACCAGAACATGGAGCGTCAAGCAGCACTTTATCTGCGTAGTCCTTATATTCCTCATCAAAAACTGTAGAATCCTTTAATCTAGTCTTTATTATATCTATTCCAAGTCTTTTAGTGTTCTTATTAATAAGTGCAAGCTTATGCTCATGTATGTCAAAAGATAGTATTTCTCCTTTATTTTCCATAAGCTGTGCCATGCCAGTAGATTTTCCCCCAGGAGCACTGCATAAATCCAGTATTTTATCACCTGCTTTTGGGTCTAGTACCCTGACAGCAAGCATTGAACTTTCATCTTGAATCGTAAATAGTCCTTCACTAAATTCTTCTGATTTTTCTATGGAGTTAAATCCTTTTAGTAATAATGCTTCACTTAATCTGCCCTCTATGCATTCAATCCCTTTAGAGCTTAACATTTTAACCAATTCTTCTTTTTTGCACTTAAGAGTATTGACCCTGATTGTAAGCCCTGGAGGTGTGTTGTTTACATTCATAAGAGCTTTTACAAAAGCTTCTCCATAAATTTTAATAAATTTATCCACGAACCACTCAGGGTGTGAGTATTCAATTGAAAGCTTTTCAATTTTGTTCTTAATGTCTATCTTGTTAAATTCATCCTTATTTCTTAATATATTTCTAAGTACCCCATTAACAAAGGAAGATGCTTTTTTATCATTAATTTTAACCAATTCAACTGCTTGATTTACAGCTGCAAAGTCAGGTACTTTATCCATAAAAAATATCTGGTAGACTCCAGCTCTTATACAGCACAATACCCAAGGTGAAAGCTTGCTTAGCTTCAATTTTGAGAATTTTTGTATCATATAATCTATTCTCAGTTTCCACCTGATTGTACCATAAAGTATTTCTGTTGCAAAAGCCCTATCAATGGGGTCTGGGTTGTATTGTTTAAAGTATTGATTAAGCTTGATATTTGAAAATGATTTTTTCTCTTCAATATCGAATAATGTTTTGACTGCTATCAGTCTAGCTATATCATCCATAAAATCCCTCCTGACATCAGGAATACTTTGTATTGTAGATTATGTCTTGTTTTGCAATAATTTAAACTAATAAATATATCCTAACACTAATAGATTTCTAATTTTTTAGTCCAAAATTATTCCTTTCTCAATGCCATGACCATTTAAGTAAGCTATTGTATCCATTCTTTTACTACCAAATTCCTGAAGCTCCTTTATTAATATACTACCCTTACTACATGCAACCTCAATTCCTTCTTTTGATAAGTTAATTATTTTTCCTGGTTTTAAATAAATGTTTTGGCTTTTATTTTCTGCTTTCCATATTTTTATCATATTTCCCTTGTAAAAAGTGTGGGCTCCAGGCCATGGAGTAATACCACGAATTAGATTATAAATCTCAATGCTGTCCTTATCCCAATTAATATGACCTAATTCTTTTTTTAACATGGGAGCATAGCTTGATTTTTCATTCTGCTGCTTTATCCTTATTATATTGCCCTTCTCAATACCTTTGAGGGTTTCAATAAGTAAATCTGCGCCAATATTCATCAGTTTATCATGGATCTCCTCATAGGTATTATTATCATTTATATCTATCTCACTTTTTAAAAGCATATCACCTGTGTCTAGTCCCTCATTCATAAGCATTGTTGTAACACCTGTTTTATTATATCCGCGAATTATTGCCCAATTTATTGGTGCTGCTCCTCTTAACTCAGGAAGCAGTGATGCGTGAACATTAATACATCCTAAGCTTGGTATATCAAGTACTGACCTTGGAAGTATCTGTCCAAAAGCTACTACTACAATAACATCAGGATTAATATCCTTTATAATATCTATTGCATTAATATCACCTTTAAGTTTTATAGGCTGATAGACAGGTATATTAGCTTCCAGTGCCGCTTCCTTTACAGGACTGTACTGCATCTTTTGTCCTCTTCCCTTTGGTCTGTCAGGTTGAGTAAATACTGCAGCAACTTCATGATTTTCCAAAAGTTTTTTAAGGGTTGGTACTGCAAATTCCGGTGTACCCATAAATACAATTTTCATAATACTCACCTACTCTAATTCTTTTTCCATTTTATCAATAAAAAGTATTCCATCCAAATGGTCTATTTCATGACAAAATGCTCTTGCCATCAAATCTTCACCAGTAAAAATAATTTCTTCTCCATTTTCATTTAATGCTTTTACTGTTACTTTTTGGGGTCTTACTACTGTTCCACTTCTCCCTGGAACACTTAGACAACCTTCCTCATCACTTTGGTTTCCTTCTGCAGTAGTTATTACAGGGTTAATAAGTTTAATAATTTTTCCCTCTCCCCTATCAATTACAACTGCTCTCTTTAAAACCCCAACCTGTGGTGCCGCTAATCCAACCCCATCCTCATGGTGCATTGTTTCAACCATATCTTCTAATAAAATTCTAATTTTTTCATCGACACACTCAATATTCCTACTTTTTTTCCTTAGTATTTCGTCTCCTAGTTTTCTTACTTCTCTTAATGCCATTGTAATCGCTCCTTTTAAACAATAGTATATGGATTCATATCTATACTGTAGTTTACTTTATTTCCATTTAGCATACTATGTATTATATCATCCATTTTTTTATAGTAGGGATAAGCATTACCCTTTAAAATTATATGCCATCTGTAGCAGCTTTTAATTTTAGATATACTACATGGGGCAGGGCCAAGCATTTCTACCATTTTTTTATCAATTATATTTTGTATTTCCATTCCTATTTTCATACAAGTATTTATAAGTTGTTCCTCATTCTCTGATGTTAATGTTATATATAGTATATCGCTAAATGGAGGATTTTTTAATATTTTTCTTAACTCTATTTCCTTTTTATAAAAATTAATATAATCATGCTTGCTTGCTAAAATAATGCTATAGTGATCAGGATTATAGGTTTGAACCACAACCCTACCTTCAATTTCTCCCCTTCCTGCTCTTCCAGAAACCTGTGTCAATAATTGAAATGTTCTTTCAGCAGCCTTAAAATCAGGAAGGTTTAATGTTGTATCTGCTGCTACTACTCCAACTAAAGTAACATTTTTAAAATCCATTCCCTTTGATATCATCTGAGTCCCTATTAAAATATCTGCATTTTGTTCTTTAAAATCATTATATATTCTTTCATGTGCTCCTTTTTTCCTAGTTGTGTCCAAATCCATTCTTAGTACTCTTGCAGTTGGAAATTTGTTTTTTATCTCCATCTCAATTTTTTCAGTACCAGCTCCAAAGTATTTTATATATTTACTTCCACATTTGGGGCAGACTTCAGGTATATCATATTCTGATCCACAATAATGGCACATTAGTTTATTATTGTGCACATGATATGTAAGTGATACATCACAATTACTGCACTTTGAAACATATCCACAAGACCTACAGGAAATAAAGGTTGAATGCCCTCTTCTATTTAAAAATAGTATAGTTTGTTCTTTTTTCTCCAGGTTGTTTCTTATAGAATTTATTAATTCCATGCTAAATACAGATTTGTTGCCATTTTTTAATTCATTGCACATATTAACTATTTTGACTTCAGGAAGCTTCCAATTATTTACCCTTTCAGATATTTCAACTAAACCGTACTCATCTGTAAGAGCTTTATAATAGCTGTCAATTGAAGGTGTGGCAGAACCTAATATTAATAATCCATTATTATTTTTTACTCTAAACTCTGCTACTTCTCTTGTAAGATATTTTGGCGTTACTTCAGATTTGTATGAATATTCATGCTCCTCATCAATAACTATAAGCTTTAAATTATTTACAGGAGCAAAAACCGCAGATCTCGCACCAACAACAACCTTTGCGGTTCCATTTTTAATTCTTCTCCATTCATCATACCTTTCCCCATCTGAAAGTCTACTGTGAAGTATAGCTATAACATCTCCAAATCTACCTTTAAACCTTTCAAGGGTTTGAGGAGTTAAAGCGATTTCAGGAACCATCACAATTGCTCCATATCCTTTGTTAATGATTTTTTCAACAAGGTTTAAATAAATCTCTGTTTTTCCACAGCCTGTTACACCATGAATTAGGGTTACAGGTTTTCCATTTTTAAAATTATCCATTATACTTCTTATTGCATTTTTTTGATCTGCCGTTAATTCTACTTTTCCAAATACATAGTTTTTGTCCGTTGGGTTTCTATATAATTCAATCCTTTCTTTTATTAGTAAACCCTTAAGTTCTAGTCCTTTTATTACACTGCTGCTGCATTCATACCTTTTGCACAATTCTCCCAGGCTTAAACTCTCACCGCTGTCAATTATTCTACTTAATATCTCTATCTGTTTTCTATATTTTTTATTTCCTTCTTTTATAAAATTATGGACTTTTTCATAGTCACTAACCCTATAAATTTCTGCTGTTTTTTTATTTACAGCTTGTTCCATCTGCCTTTTTATATCTACAATGCCATCCTTTTCTCCATTGTAAAGCATAGCTCTGGTTACTCCAGACGCACTATCCCTTTTGAATTTTTTATATTCAGTGCTGCCATTTAGATATTTTACTAAGTTTGCATATTTGATTATTAAAGCATTATCTATATTATCCTTTAATTTTAGGTATATGTTTTCTTTAACATTTACACCTGAAGGCATTATCATGCTAAATGCTTCTCCAAGTGTACAAATGTATCGGGACCTCAAGAAAAATGCTAGTTTTTGCATCTCTTCATTAAAATAAATTGTGTTATCAATTAAGTCTACAATACTTTTAAGTCTTCCAATTCCAAATTCCGATTCTTTTTTTATATTTAAAATATATCCTTCGATATATTTATTTCCTCCCCCAAATGGTACGACAACTCTCATTCCAACCCTGATCAAATTATCCATATGCTCAGGTATTAAATAATCAAAGGATTTATCTACTTCTTTTGATGTATTGTCAACTATTATTGAAGCTATTCTTTCCATACAAATCCTCCAAATAGTGAGTTAATTATAAATACGCCTAATACAAATTAAATTTCATTATAAATTTAAGAAAAAAAGCGCCTTAGCGCTTAATTTTTAATGCATAATCTAAAATAATATAGGCTGCCTCTATCTTGGACATATTAGGTAATTGAGCAGTCTCTCCATTTCTTAAAAATATCTTTATTGTATTAGTATCTAAATCAAAACCACTTTTCTCCATTGATACATCATTGGCTACAATCATATCAAGGTTCTTACTTAGCAGCTTATTATTTGCATATTCATCCAAGTTATTTGTTTCTGCAGCGAAGCCAATAAGTAGTTGAGATTTTTTTAATTTGCCCAATTCATTTAAAATATCCTTATTTTTAATAAGCTTTATATTCAAATTATCCTCAGTTTTTTTTATTTTACTTATTTCTATTGTTTCTGGTCTAAAATCAGCTACAGCTGCGGACTTTATAACAATATCGGTGCTATCATAATATTTCATAACTTCATTAAACATTTCATCCCCACTATGAATTTTAACAAAATTTACTCCAACTGGAGCAACAAGGTTGGAAGGACCAGAAATAAGGGTTACCTCTGCACCTCTGTTTCTTGCTGCTCTAGCAATAGCATAACCCATTTTTCCTGAAGAACGGTTAGAAATATATCTTACAGGATCAATATCTTCCCTAGTGGGTCCGGCAGTTACAAGAACTTTTTTATTTATTAAATCCTTATTGTCATATAGAAGCATATCTATAAAATCTATTATTTCAGCAGTATCGGCTAGTTTGCCCTTTCCAGTAACTCCGCAGGCAAGTCTACCTACACCTGGTTCTACGAAACTATATCCATAGGATTTCAAAATATCTATATTCCTTTGTAGAATTGGATTGTCATACATATTCGTATTCATGGCAGGCGCAATTAATACTGGTGCTTTAGTTGCCATAACAGTTGTCGACAACATATCATCAGCTATTCCATTAGCTAATTTTCCAATAATATTTGCGGTTGCAGGCGCAATAACAAACAAATCGGCTTTTTCTGCAAGAGATATATGTTCTATATCAAAGCTTTTAGGTTCTCCAAACATATCCGAGACAACATAGTTTTGACTTAAAGATTGAAAGCTTAATGGTGTTACAAATTTAGTTGCTGATTCTGTCATAATAACATGTACATTAATGTCCTTCTTCCTTAACCTGCTAACTATATCTAATGACTTATATGCAGCTATTCCCCCAGTAACTCCAAGTATTACAGTCTTTCTATTCATTAATTTATCTTCCATTAATTAGTTCTGTATTTCCGGTTTCATAAGAAATTTTTTCTTGATAAATTTCATTTATTGCAATAGTAACAGGTTTTGATGAATCAACATCTACTATAGGTTTTGCACCATCTATTAATTGTCGTGCTCTCTTAGCAGTCATAACAACAAGTGTATATCTGTTGTCTACATTTTTTAACATTGCTAAAATTGAAGGGTTGATCATTGAATTACTCATTGGATTACTCATTAAAGGATCCCTCCTGATAATTTATTTTTTCTAATACTACAGTTTTTACTCTATCCACACGACATCTTTCAGCCGAAATAATGCTTTCGAGCTTATTTACTGCTGAATCAATTATATCGTTAATAACAACATAATTATAGCTGGATATGTAATTAAGTTCTTCAAATGCTGCCTTAAACCTTCTTAAAAGCGATTCTTCGGTTTCAGAGCCTCTCTTCGTTATTCTATTTTTTAATTCATCCATTGTTGGAGGCATTATAAATATAAAAACTCCATCTGGATATTTATTTTTAACCTTTAATGCTCCTTGAATATCAATTTCTAATATTACATCATTACCTTCTTCCAAGGTTTTATTTACATATGACATGGGAGTACCATAATAGTTACCATAAACCTTGGCATATTCTAGAAATTCGTCCTTTTCTATCATTTCATCGAATTTATCCTTAGGTATAAAAAAATAATTAATACCTTCTCTTTCTGCAGCCCTTGGACTTCGAGTTGTGCAGGAAACAGAAAGCTTTAATTCCTTATTTCTTTCAAGCAGTACTTTGCAGAGAGTTCCTTTTCCTGCTCCTGAGGGTCCTGAAATAACAATAAGCAATCCCTTTCCTAACATCTTTTTCTCCTTTTCATTTATTCTTCAACTTCCTCAAGTGTTTCTTCCTCAATATCCTTTGAAGATAATCTGTGTGCTACAGTTTCAGGTTGTACTGCAGATAGTATTATGTGATCACTATCAGTTATTATTACTGCTCTAGTTCTTCTTCCATATGTAGCATCTATGAGCATCCCTCTGTCCCTAGCTTCCTGAATTATCCTTTTAATTGGTGCTGACTCAGGACTAACTATTGCTATAAGCCTATTTGCTGAAACAATATTACCAAAACCTATATTTATTAATTTAATACCCATATCATTACCTCCTGATTATTCTATATTTTGTATTTGCTCTCTTATCTTTTCCAATTCACTTTTTACATCTACTACAATATTGGTTATGTATAAATCATTGGCTTTTGAGCCTATAGTGTTTATTTCTCTGTTCATCTCCTGAATAAGAAAATCTAGTTTCCTTCCAATTGTGTCCTTGTCACCTAAAGTATTTTCTAGTTGAGAAATATGACTTTTTAATCTTACAATTTCTTCTGTAATACTAGATTTATCAGCAAAAAATGCTACTTCATTTAAAAGTCTTGCTTCATCAATTTCTATTTCCTTTAAATATTCGGTAATTCTTACTTTAATTTTTTCCCTAAATTCATCAACCACCCCTGAAGACCTGTTTTCTATTTCTTCAACTTTTATTTTAATCAACTGGCATCTTTCCTTTATATCCTTCCCCAGCTTTGTACCTTCACTACTTCTCATCTCGACAAACAGTTCAATAGCTTGATCTAATGCTTTAACAAGTATATCCCATATAACTTCAATATCCTCTTCCTTTTTTTCCATTGATATTACGTCTGGATAATTTGCTAATTGTGATAGGGTTATATCTTCAGTAAGTCCAAATCT
>JBEQBT010000148.1:0-8152 GCA_041639705.1 Clostridiaceae bacterium
GTTTAACCATTTGCCCATAAGCATGGCAGTAATGCTTACATTTATTGAATGCTTAAGAGTGTATTCATCCTTTTGCTCAATAAGCTTCATATATGATAATACACCTCTACCTGATTTTGCGCTGTCAAGAAGTCCATCAATAATATTCTCAAATTCTAATAAATTGACTGTTTTCTGGTATCTTGCAATTTTGAAACCATCTTTTATTTTGTCTACAGATTCTGTATAGTCTTTTTCAAAGTGTTTATATTCAACATTTTCAGGTCTTATATCTTTAATCCCAACCTGCTTTATACCAAACTCCAAGAGCTTTAAAATAAGTCCATTTGTCAGTTGGGTACCTTCAGAAATTAAGAGGTTTCCACTGTTTGTATAGACATCTTGCTCTATAACCATCTGTGAGTTCAAACAATCTACACTAACTTTCATATATTCATCCCTTTCAATTTATGACGTTTAAATTAAAAGATTATATTTAGTATATATAATTCTACAAGATGTAACAAATTCCTTTAATATGAAGTGAAATTATGTTAAAATATTTACAAATTAGTTAACCTTTATACATTCCCAATGTGATAGGAGTGAATTTTTGTGGAAGACATCAAAGATAAGATATTGGAAATAGATTTATATAAGCCAGTTAGGGACGTTTTTATAGAACATGGTTATACTGTTAGAAGTGAGGTTAAGGATTGCGACATAACAGCAATTAAGGATGAGGAGCTTGTTGTGGTTGAGCTTAAGAGGAACCTAAGTGTAAGCCTGTTGGCTCAAGCAGCGAGAAGGCAGAAATTCGCCGATTTAGTTTATATTGCTGTTCCTAAACCTAAAAAGGCAGTTGCTAACTCCAAGTGGCAGGATATTTGTCATTTAATAAGACGCCTTGAGCTTGGATTGATACTTGTTTCCTTTAAGGGAGAAAAGGGATTCGTAGAGATTCCTATACATCCAGTACCTTTTGATAGGGAGAAAAGTAAAAAGATGAATAAGAAAAAAAGGGATGCCATAATAAAAGAAGCTAAGGCTAGATTTATGGATTTTAATGTAGGAGGAAGCAGCGGTAAAAAACTCCTAACTGCCTATAGAGAGAATGCAATATTTATTGCTTGCTGCCTTAATAAACTTGGGCCCTTATCACCAAAGCAGCTAAGGAAATTAGGGACGGATCCTAAAAAGACAACCTCCATACTTTCAGAAAATCATTATGGTTGGTTTGAAAAGGTTGAAAGAGGAGTGTATTCAATTAATGAGCTTGGGAAGGAAGGTCTGAATTTATATAAAGAATTAGCAGACTATTCCTATGATAATCTGGAAAGAATATTGAAAAAGCTATGATGTTACATTAGATACAGTAAAAAAACATTGTTATGGACTGCATAAAAGTTAGATGAACAAAAATTATGATATTAAAATAGAGTTTTGGGCTATAAAATACACTTAGTAAGCGTCCCAAGAAATAGCTCTAAATTGCATAGCAGTTGCAATCCATTATATCTTTGATATACTTTACATTAGATGGGAAAATAAATAATATTATAGAGGTGAATTATGGAAACTTATAAATTTAAATTTGATGAAAAAGAATTTGATCTTGGAGAAGATAATTGCGAATATTTTGTGAATGATGAAGAGAAGCCAGTAACGGGAATAGGGAGAGAGGATATTTTAGCACTTTTAAACCAAAGGGAAGAAATAGATTTTAGTTTAGAGTATTATGATCAACCATGTAATAACTGCTTTTATGGAAAAGAAGAAAAGGCTAAGGCTTTTAAGTTTTTAGAATATCATTTCTATCTATTTACTAAGAACAGTGAATATGTAATAAGCAGTATATCAAAAGAATACATGGATACATCCTTTAATAAGCTACTCAAAAGAGGAAAGGTTGATAACAGCTATATTGCTATCATTACGGTGTGTAGCAATTGTGGGAACTACTCCATTGAAATCGAACAGTGTGAAGTTTAATGATGTATTAGGGGGATATAAAATGAATAAGCAAAATAATCAATATTTTGACAAGCCAATAATCGATGTAATAAAGTCAAGACATTCAATAAGAACATATAGTTCTGAAAAATTAAGTGAAGAATTAAAGATCAAGCTTCTAGATTATGCAAAGGATATAAAAGGTCCATTTGAAGCTAAAGTTAGATTGGAATTAGTAGATAAATTAAAAGCAGCTGAAACGGAAAATGTCAAAATAGGTACCTATGGAGTTATAAAGGGAGCAAATGCATTCATTGCAGGGGTTGTTGAGAATGGGGATATGTCCCTTGAAATGCTTGGATATTGTTTAGAAAAGCTTGTGCTGTACGAAACCTCCCTAGGACTTGGAACCTGTTGGCTTGGAGGGACCTTTAAGAAAAGTGAATTTGTTAAAGCTCTAAACCTAAAAGAAAATGAAATACTGCCAGTTGTTACTCCAATAGGATATGAGGCAAATAAGAAAAGCATGGTTGAATATATTATGAGGCGATTTGCAGGTTCAGAAAACAGAAAAACATGGAATGAGCTTTTCTATAATGGAGATTTTGAAACATCTCTGGATGAAAAATCTGCAGGTAACTATGCAACAGCTCTTGAGATGGTCAGGCTTGCACCTTCTGCATCAAATAAGCAGCCCTGGAGAATCCTAAAGCAGGATAATTATTGCCACTTTTATATGGAAACAGCAAAGGGATATAGTAATGTCCTGGGGTTCAATATTCAAAAGATTGATATGGGAATAGCCATGTGTCATTTTGAAATGACATTGGTTGAAGCAGGAGTAAATGGACACTGGGAATATGAGTATTGCAGACAATTTTCTGTTAAGAATGATAATATTGAATACATAGCTAGCTGGATTGAAGAATAAGCATAAGAAATTGGAAAAAACTAAGTAATATGTGCTTAATAAAGTACAAATACAGTTTTTGTGGATTATGTGAATTCTGCAAATAATATGGCAAGCAGTATGGAATTATAGAAAGGAGTTTTTAATTTGTGTATAACAAATGAAAATCAAAAATATGAAACTGCAATATTTGCTGGAGGATGTTTTTGGTGTATGGTTTCCCCATTTGATGTGCTGGATGGGATAATTGAAATAAAATCAGGCTATATGGGAGGGCATAAGGAAAACCCAACATACAAGGATGTAAAGTCACAAACCTCAGGACACTATGAGGTGATAAGAATAATATATGACCCATCTTTAATAGGCTATGATAAACTTCTACAAGCATTTTGGAGACAAGTTGACCCAACAGATGATGAGGGACAGTTCCAGGACAGAGGTGAGTCATACAGAACTGCCATTTTCTATACAACAGAGGAACAGAAGGAAAAAGCAGAGAATTCAAGGAAGGAAATGGATCAATCAGGAAGATTCCCAGGACCCATAGTTACTAAAATACTTCCTGCTGCTACTTTCTATGAGGCAGAGGGATACCATCAGGATTTCTACATAAAAAGTCCAGTTGAATACAAGCAGGACAGAAAAATATCAGGAAGGGACGAATTCATACAAAAGTATTGGGGAGATGAATACTTCGACATATATAATTAGGCAGAAATCGGTCAACCTGACGCTACAATGCAATTTCCAGGCACTATTGCTAAAGCATAAGAAATAGGATAAACTATAAATATATTTATATGTGGAGGTGTAAAGATGGCAGTCATTATCAAGTCAAGCATGATTGATTATTTGGCAACAGCTCATGCTATCACAAACAGTTTTGGACAATATAGGGAAAGTGTGTCCAAAACTGAATATTATGTAAACTTGATAGTGTAGAACTTTACATCTAAAAATTGAAACATAACTCCTAAGTAAGGTCTCTACTTAGGAGTTATTTGTATTTTTTGGACGCATTTTGGATGGGTGGGCAAAGAACACTGCAAACAAGATGAAGGGGGATAATACCATGGAAAACAATATTAAATTAAAGAGAAACGTTTATAAAAATTATATATTCACTCTACTAGCCAGTGTGGACTTTACCCGTGGAATATGGATGATTTACCTTGCAAGTAAGGGCATGAGTCTTACACAGCTAGGCTTTCTTGAAACCATATTTCACATAACATCCTTTGCAATGGAGGTTCCAACAGGTGCTATTGCTGATATATTTGGTAGAAAGGTGAGCAGAATAGCTGGAAGAGCTTCTTCAATCATAAGCGTTATACTGCTTCTTGTGGCAAATGATTTTCTTTGGTTTGCAATATCTTTTGTATTTACAGCTCTTTCCTATAACCTGGAATCAGGTGCAGGAGATGCATTGATTTATGATTCCCTTAAGGAAATCGGGGAAGAGGATAGATACATGAAAATATCAGGTAATAAAGAATTGTTTTATCAAACAGCAGGCATTATTTCCTTTTTTATAGGTGGCTACCTGGCTGTTAGGAGCTATAATATAGCATTTATACTAACTATAATTATTGGAATTATAACATTAGTTCAATCCTTTGCTTTTAAGGAACCAAGTATGGGAAGGGTACACCCTAGAGAGGAAAAAGAAAATATATTTATTAAACAGCTAAAGGATAGTGTAAAGGTTCTAGCTAAAAGTCCAAGGATAATTTTTCTTATAGTCTTCTTAGAGGTTATAATGGTATTTTGCACGAGTATTTTCTTTTATTTGCAGAATTATCTTAAAGGAAATGGTTATAACGAAGCAGAAATAGGGATTATATATGCTCTTTCATCACTTGCAGCAGCCTTGTCCGCGCCAATGGTGCATAAAATTGAAAAAACAATTAAGGAGCAAGGTGTTCTTATTATAATTCCCATTATCACAATAGCCTCTATTTGGGGAATTGCCTTGAGCCAATATCAGTATATATTTTTCATTATTCTTATGCTTACAGAAAGTGTAATATTTGTAGCTACAAGTGATTATATAAACAAGATGATTCCAAGCGAAAACAGAGCTACAATCCTCTCCTTCTCAAGTATGGTATTCAGCTTTTTTATGATCACCCTGTTTCCAGTAATAGGCTTGATTGGGGACAAGTACTCATTGATTACTGCATTTAAATGGTTGGGAGTACTTGGAAGTGTGTTTGTAGCATTGAATAGTATTATATTGTTGGCTAATACGAAAAAAAGGAAGGAAATTAGAGAGCAATAAAGTATTTAGTTATGTAATATATAGACATAAGCCAATAATTCAACCAGTGATTGAATTATTGGCTTTAATTATTTTTGTTCTTAGGCTCTAGATTACCATGCATCTGCACTGTAGAGCCCAATATTATGGCTTCAGATGATGAACACTACTCCACATATATAAAAGCTTATAATTGCCATACCCCTAAAATTTTATCTTCTCTAGGAGTATGGCTTTTTTAATTTTTTATTTAGGCTTGCTTACAAACATTTGGGAAAACATATTTCCATATTGACCACCCTGTTTTATACCTATTCCAATATGGGTATAATCTGGGTTTAATATATTTTGTCTATGACCTGGAGAATTCATAAATGCATTATGAGCATTTTGTACGTTTTGATTACCTGCAATGTTTTCTGCAGCCTTAACATAATGAACCCCAAAGGACTTCATCATGTCAAAGGGACTGCCATATTTAGGAGAGTTGTGACTAAAATAATTATTATCTATCATATCCTGAGCCTTAACCCGGGCAACGTTAGTAACCTGCATGTCAACCTGCAGTGCAGGAAGATTATTTTGAGAACGGGCTTGATTAACTAATGTTATCATCTGTTGTTCCATGCTTGTTAGGGATGTAGAATTTGCCTGGGTAGTTGGAGTTTTTGGAGCTGGTGTAGTCTGTGGTGTTGTACCTGTAGTAGAAGGAGTCTGGGGTGTTATTCCTGTGGTTGACGGAATAGGGGGTGTTACTCCTAAAAGTGAGGGAGTCTGGGGTGATGTTCCTCCAGTTGTTGGCCCTTGTGGTGTTGCTCCAGCGGCTGCTGGCGGCATTTCAGGCCTATTGTCATCAACAACTATGGGCTTAACCTGACCCTGTGGTATAAAACCGATTTGGTTACTTGGCAGCTTTACTGCAAACCAATCTGAAACCTTGCTTACCACATCATAGCTGTCATTTTTGTTTGTTGACTGTACTACAGGTGCAGTGGGGGAACAGCCTGTTCTAATATTTGCATTATCAGCTGTAACCTTTATTCTTTGAACCTCTCCAGATTCAGATACGGAGGACTCCACTCCAGCTATTGGCTGCTGTCTTCGATTTTGATTTTGTGAGCATGAGATTGTAAAGCTTAATATCAAAACTAAAGTAAAAACAAAAATTGGTTTTTTCAATACAATCCCTCCCATATGGTTAGACCTAATATATAATTGGCATACTATTAATATTTGAATATAACATGAATTTTATTAGGGGGATTTTATATTTATAAAATGTAAAAAAAGGAACCTAATTTAATAGATTCCTTTTTAAAAATTTATTTTACCTTAACTATCCATCCCTTAGGAGGTTCAACATCTCCAAATTGAATTCCACATAGTGTATCATAAAGCTTTTTCGTTATAGGTCCAACTTCAGTCTGGCTATGGAATATATGAAGTTTACCCTTATATTCAACCCCACCAATAGGAGATATAACTGCTGCTGTACCACATGCACCTGCTTCTTTAAATTCATCAATATTATCTATAAATACATCTCTTTCCTCGACATCTAATCCTAAATATTCCTTTGCTACTGTCAGTAATGAGTACTTGGTGATGCTCGGTAAAATGGATTCTGATTTAGGAGTAATAAATTTATTATCCTTAGTTATACCAAAGAAATTAGCAGCACCAACCTCTTCAATCTTAGTATGAGTTGTTGGATCTAGATAAATACAGTCTGCAAAGCCTTTTTTAACAGCTAGCTCATGAGGAAGAAGACTTGCAGCATAGTTTCCACCGACCTTAGCAGCACCTGTTCCAAATGGAGCGGCTCTGTCATAATCAGAAATCATAAAATTAACTGGTGCCAAACCACCCTTAAAGTATGGTCCTACAGGTGAGCAAAATACTCCAAATAGATATTCTGGAGCTGGCTTTACTCCTATATTATCTCCAACACCTATTACATATGGTCTTAGATAAAGAGTTGCTCCTGTTTCATATGGAGGAACATATGCATCATTTGCTTTAACAACCTGAATACATGCATCAATGAATTTTTCTTCAGGTACTTCAGGCATTAATAGACGCCTACAGCTGGTATTCATACGCTTTGAGTTTTGATCAGGTCTGAAGAGTTGTATATTACCATCCTTTGTTCTGTAGGCTTTTAAGCCTTCAAAGCACTGTTGACCATAATGAAGAGCAGTAGAACCTTCACTAATAGTTAAAGTATTGTCTTCATCAAGTATTCCATCGTCCCAACTTCCGTTTTTCCATAATGATTTATATCGAAAGTCTGTTTTTGTGTAAGTAAATCCTAATTTTCCCCATTCAATATTTACGATTTTACTCAAACATATCACCCCAATTTAAATAAATAATATTTAGTAACCATCTATATTATAACTTAAATAAAAGAAAATTTAAGTATTAAAATAAAAAAAGTTATAATTTATACTGAAATATGTGTTAAATAATATATTTTTATGGAAAAAACCATTGATTTTTGTTACACTATATAGTTATAAAGTGGTAATGTATTAGCAATATATATTTATATGAGTATCTTTATAATTTTTCATATATAAAATATAATATGTATAGATAAAATATTTTTTATGAAATGAGGTTTTATTGTGAATGAAGGTTTTCTTAAAAAATATGCTCGGTTAATTGTAAAGTCAGGGATTAATATTCAAAAAAATCAGGTTCTTGTAGTATCCTCTCCAATCGAGTGTGCAGAATTTACAAGAATGATAGCAGAGGTTGCATATGAGGAGGGAGCAAAGGAAGTAGTTGTAAGATGGCAGGATGATTTACTTACGAAAATTAAGTACATAAATGCTCCTGAGGAAGTTTTCAATGAATACCCAGAATGGCAGAAGGAGTTTTTCTTATCCTATGTACGTCAGGGTGCTGGGTTTTTAAGCATAGCTGCTTCAGATCCAGAGGTTATGAAGGGCGTAAGTCCTGAAAGAATGGCAAAATGGGGAAAGGTAAGTGGAACTGCACTAAAGGAATACAGAGAAAGACTTATGAGTAATAAAAATGTA
>JBEQBT010000149.1:0-8123 GCA_041639705.1 Clostridiaceae bacterium
AACTTCACAGTAAGCACTGTAAAGGTGTAGTAGAAGCAAAGGCACTGCTTGTATTTATGATGAGAAGCTTGTGTAATTATAAATGCAGCAGTATATGCATGGTGCTAGGTAATATAACACAGGGGAGGGTTTCCATGCTCAGCAGTCTTGGTATACGACTTATTGATGAGGAAAGGTATAAGGGTATAGTAGAAGAATTCATGAACTGTTATGCAGCTTAGGGAAAAGCTGTGTCTAACAATCATTAGAATAAGAGGATGACGAGTTCATTAAAAAAATCTAAAAAGTTAATGAAAAATCCTTAATATTTTTGAAGAAAAAGTGGACAAGCAGAGGAATCTAGACAAAAAAGTTACAATTAAAATAGTGAAATACCGTTATTATAGGTTATATTAAGCTTGCCTAAATAAAAATTAAAATAATAAAGTAATGTTTCTGGCATTAAAATACACTTAGTAAGCGTCCCGGGATCCCGGGATCTTATAGGAAGGCTAAAAACTTCCACAATTGTAATAGGAACAAGCCAGTTTGTAACAACCAATAATTATGATGCTGGAGGAAAGCTTCAGAGTGTTAACCTCCCAGGTAGCAGGAATATGTCCTACACCTATGATGCCAATGGTAATATAGAGACTATTACTGAAGCTGGAAAGATAATTAAATACTACTACAATGAGTTAAATGAGCTTATCAGGGAAGATAATCAGGTACTTGATAAAACAATTGCATATTCATATGATGCTGGAGGAAATATCGAAAGCAAAAGTGAATATGCATATACAATTGATGCTACCCTCTCAAATCCAGTAAACACAATATCTTACACCTATGATGATGCAAACTGGAAGGATAAGCTAACAGCATATAACGGAATCCCAATAACATATGCTACTGATGGTAAGGATATAGGAAATCCACTAACCTATGATGGATACACCTATACATGGGAGGAAGGTAGACAGTTAAAAACAATCTCAGGTAACGGCCTTGATATTTCCTTCAAGTACAATTCGGAAGGAATAAGGACAGAGAAGCAAGTTGGAAATGTTGTAACCAAGTATCACCTTGTTGGTGACAAGGTAACCTTTGAGGATAATGGTACAGATAAGATTTACTACACCTATGGAAGTGATGGCCGCCTTGTTTCAATGAACTTAAATGGTGTAGAATATTATTATGTTAGGAATGCTCAGGGAGATATTGTAGGGCTATTGGATGAAAGTGGTACAGAAATGGTATCATATGTATATGATTCCTGGGGTAAGCTTGTTTCAACAACTGGTACTCTTAAGGACACAGTTGGAGCAAAGAATCCATATAGATATAGGGGTTATAGGTATGATACCGAGACTGGGTTGTACTATCTGAAAAGTAGGTATTATAACTCTGAGTGGGGTAGGTTCTTAAACGCAGATACAACAGAAATATTAAAAAAACTAGGTAATACAAATGATGAACTAACAGATGTCAACTTATTTGCGTATGGTGGAAATAATCCAGTCATGAATGTAGATCCTGATGGAAACTTCTGGTTTATACCTGTATTGGTTGCAACTGCACCTACATGGATGCCTTGGGCGGTAGGTACCGCTCTAGCTCTAGGAACAGCTATAACGCTTGATGCAGCTGGATTAAATCCTATTAAGTATGCAAAATCGAAAAGTAAGCAAAAGAACGATAATAGAGCTATTCCAGGAGTCGATGACATTCCGAATTTAAAAAGAGGAAACACAGAAGTTATTAAAAAAGGTCGACAAAAAGATAACTTTAAATCTAGAAATAATAAAAGAAGACCTACTCCTAGGAAAAAACATACACCTGGTGATGATCATAAGAGAAGTTTCGAATAATATATGTAATACAAGGTTTAAATAAGTATGCTTGAATACATACAACTTAATGATAATTTAATAAATACTCATTAAGTTGTATGTATTATAAATTTAGGATAATAATTAGTTGATGAAGGTGATAATAGTGAAACCAAATGATTCAGATATAATATTGCATTTTGATAAAAATGTTAATCCATATATTAAGCTTGCTTTCAAAGAATTTCGTAAGTGGTTAAAAAATAAAATTAGTTTTCCAATTAAAATTAATATTTATGTAACATCCAGTTATAGAGTTGTTACAAAAAAACAAATTAAAGCTACTGGCATTTTTACTATACCTTCCACTAAAAATAAATATCCTTTTATTAAACTTGCAACTGCTGACTTTGAGGATTTAAAAAGTGAAGTCGGTTACTATAATGGAATGATGTCTATATTACATACATTTGCACATGAGGTTATACATTACCAACAATGGATAAGAGAACAATCTTTTAATGAGAGATTAGCTGATAAAGAAGCGACTAAACTGGTTGAAGAATATTCAGATTATAAAATGGGATTTCTAACCGCAAATAAAAAAACTCTAAGTATCATTAAAAAGGCATATGATTATTATGATAGAAAAAAATACATTTATGCAATTAAATATTTTAATAGCGTAGCATCAGAAGACTCCGAGTTTGGTGTGATTTTTAAAGATATTGGCGATGCTTACAGCTCATTAGATAAATATGAACAGGCAATTGCATATTACAATAAAATGATTGATTTAAATGAAAACGATTATGATTTATATATAAGTAAAGGATATGCTTTGGATATGTTATCAAGATATGATGAGGCTATTTTATGTTATGATTATGCAATAATGCTGAATCCAGAAGAAGAAGTTGCTTATCTAAATAAAGGGTATTCTCTATTTTGCAAAAAGAACTTATTAGAATCGATTATTTATTTTGATAAAGCTATTGAAATAAATACAGAAAGTGAAGATGCTTTTATATTTAAAGCGCAGGTTATGGAAAAATTATGTAAGTGGGATATGTCTATTGATAATTATAATAGAACCATAAAAATAAATCCTAATAATATAATTAGCTTGAGTGGGAAAGGAAGAGTTTTATTTATTCTTGGAGAGTATGAGGAATGTATTGAAATAATTAACAAAGGAATTCAAATTTATTCCCAGAATGCAGAAACTTACTATTATAAAGCACTTTCCTATGTAGGATTAAATCAGATTGAAAAATGTATAATTAATCTAAAGAAATCAATAGAATTAGATAAAGAATATAAGAATATTGCTAAACAAGATAGTTTCTTTAACAGTATAAGCAATTTGAATGAGTTTATCAAATTAGTAGAGTAAAAGCGGAATGAGGTAAGTTTTCATCCAATAATAGCAAAAAAAATTGATTATATGTTTGGTAAAGCCATGGGGAGTATTCATAATATACAACGTTCTTTGGATATGCTAAGACAACTTAATCGTATAGGTATTTTTGATAATAGTAGTAGAAGAAACTATGTTATGAATGCATTTATAAAGGCGTTAAAGACCCTAATACTATAGCAAAGATACAGGAAAATGGAAGAGTAGTAAGATAAGTAAGAGAATTCTTACTTATGGGCCCCAATGACTTGTGACGTGGCTGTGAAACCTCCGAAAAAGTAACCTTTAATAAAAAATATGAAATTTCATGGCTTTCGTATTTCATAATGAGGCTCAGTAATCGTAAATTTTCCTGTATTATTTTGAATATGAGGCTAATAGAAGCTCATATTTTGATTGTTATGAAAGTCGCATTGCCCTAAAATTCATCATTTTTTAAAAGTGGTCTTTTTTCGGAGGTTTCGCTGTCACCAATGGTGGATGACATAGCCTAACTTTTGTTTATTGTGGTGCGGATGCGCGTGGGAATTCTGAGCACAGCGAAGAATCTTAAGGACTTTGGGGAAAGATTTTTCACTACGTTCAGAATGACAGGTTCCTTACGCCGCATAACCACACAGATATGCATTTTGTGTGTCTGTAACTAGTTTGCATATTCCATCATATACTAAACATTAAGTATAAGTTGACTCAATTATGATAAAATATAAATAAGAAATGTAAATTTTGTTGTGAAATGTATTGACTTTTTATTTAATATGATTTAACTTAAGTATTAATCCTGTCTTTGACAGTTAGAAGAAACAAAAAGCTTGAAGACCATTGTAAATAGTGGCTTTCAAGCTTTTATAGTAATTCAAAAAAGTGCGTAATGTTTTTTACTTTTAGATGTCAACTTATTTGCGTATGGTGGAAATAATCCAGTCATGAATGTAGATCCTGATGGAGACTTTTGGTTTATACCTGTATTGGTTGCAACTGCACCTACATGGATGCCTTGGGTGGTAGGCACCGCTCTAGCTCTAGGAACAGCTATAACGCTTGATGCAGCTGGATTAAATCCTATTAAGTATGCGAAGGCAAAAGAAGGAAAATTAAGAGGAAGAGATGCGAAAAGAAGAGAGAAAAAACAAATAGATGATGCGTTAGGAAAAAATAGGGCTTCACGAGAGAAAGAATCTAAAGATCTTCACAAAGGTAAGAAAATGAAAAGAAATGATGATAATTATAATTGGAATGATTTGAAGAGTAGAGATTTTCATTAAATAGATGGAAATGTAGATTAAGCTGCTATAGTTTGGAGGGAATAACTAATGGATTTTTTTGATAAAGGTGAATCTTTTTATATTAATGGCGAATATGATAAAGCTTGTATAGAGTTTAAGGCTTCTATAGAAAATAATGAAGGGAATAAATTGGATGCTTTTAACTATATAGGGTGTTGTAAAATAGCTTTAGGCGAATATAATGAAGCTATTAAAGTATTTGATAAGATAATAGAGTTAAATCCTACTTGGGAAAGGCCATATTTTAATAAAGGAAGGTCATATTTGAAACAAAAAAAATATGAGGAAGCTTTAGAACAATTTAATAGAGCGATGATGTTAAATCCGAAGAATGAAGATATTTACTTTTATTTAGGCAAGTATTATGAAGAAAAAAAAGAAATTGAAAAATCTAAAAAGTATTACGAAAAGTGTTTAGAAATAAATTACGAACAACCAGAAACCCATCTTAATTTAGGAATAGTCTTTTACAAATTAGGAGATTTAGAAAGTGCTATAAAAGAATTCGATTTGGCTCGGAATGATGATTACCTAAATGTTGACGCTCTGTACAATAAGGGATTAGCATTGTGTGAACTTCAAGAATTTGAAAATGCTTTAGAGGTGTATTTAGAAGCATATAAAAATGATGCTAATGATCTAGACCTAATCTATGAAATTGCTAATACCTATTATAAACTTAAAAATTATATTCAGTCTTTAAGATGGGTAGAAATTATTTTAAAAGTTGATCCAAATCAAAAATTAGCAAAACGGTTAAAACAAAATAATATAAGAAAACTTAATATTTGATTATAATCATCATACTGCATTAACCTTTGTAATATGGAATAAATATATGGATTTATCAACCTCTTGAATAACCTTGGGACATTTACAATAGAAAGGTGAAGGTACTGGAGGAAGGAGAAAATTATGCTAATCTAGACAGAGTAACAGCGGATAAATATAACGGAGAAGTAAGGTACAAGTACCAATATGATAGTGCAGGCAACCTTGGTTTCTATGAAGACCTTGTTAATGGTGTAAAACACAGATATGTCTACGATTTATCCGACAGGCTTGTTAAGGTTACTTACTCAAAGGGAAACACCTTAAGCTATGGGTATGACAAGGATAACAAAGTAAATAAGGTTACAGAAAAAATAGGGACAGAAACCTATGTAACTTCCTACACCTTTGACAATGATAACAGAATAAAAACAATTACATTCCCAAAATCAACAAATACTATATCCTATGCCTATGACAGTATAGGAAGGCTTAAGACTTCAACAATTGTAATAGGAACAAGCCAGTTTGTAACAACCAATAATTACGATGCCGGAGGAAAGCTTCAAAGCGTTAACCTCCCAGGTGGCAGGAGTATATCCTACACCTATGATGGCAGTGGAAATATAGAAACCATAACTGAAGCCGGAAAGGTAATAAAATACTATTACAATGAGTTAAAAGAGCTAATTAGAGAAGATAGCCAGATACTTGATAAAACAATTGCATATTCATATGATGAAGGAGGAAGTATCAAAAGCAAGATTGAATATGTATATACGACTGACATTGTCCTCTCAAATCCTGTAAAAACAATATCCTATGAATATGGGGATGCAAACTGGAAGGACAAGCTTACAGCACATAATGGAATCCTAATAACATATGCTACTGATAGTGAGGATATAGGTAACCCTATTCAATATGGGGATTATAAGTATAACTGGGAAGGCAGACAGTAAAAATACATGGAGCCTGTTACAGCAGGGTCAGCACCTGTGATCAGCTTCAAATATAACTCGGAAGGAATAAGGACAGAAAAGAAGGTTGGAAATGTCATAACCAAGTATCATTTGGTTGGTGACAAGGTAACCTTTGAGGACAATGGCACAGACAAGATCTATTACACCTATGGAAATGACAACAATCTTGTATCCATGAATTTAAATGGTGTAGAATACTATTATGTAAGGAATGCACAAGGAGATATTATAGGGCTGCTGGATGGAAATGGAATTGAGGTTGTATAATACGTGTATGACTCCTGGGGTAAGCTTATTTCTACAACTGGGACTCTAGAGGACACAGTTGGAGCAAAGAACCCATACAGGTATAGAGGATATAGGTATGATACCGAGACTGGATATTATTATTTGCAGAGCAGGTATTATAACCCTAACTGGGGTAGGTTTATAAATGCTGATGGCTATATTGGGAGAACAAGCGAGCTGCTTTCACACAATTTATTTGCATACAGTGTTAATAATCCAGTAAACATGAAAGACTCAAGTGGATATAGCTATGCTCCAGCAATAAACCTAGGATGGTCTTCGACCTCAGTAGGAGCAATTCTATGGAGTGCAATTAAAGGTCTAGGAGGAACTATAATAAAGGGATCAGGAGGAGTGTTGGGTGCATTAGGTGTATTAGGGGGAATGATTTTATTCCCAACAAAGACAGCTACAGGAGAGCTTACACCTGCTCAGATTGAAATAAACAAGAAAGCAATATAGTTGAGGTTCTGAAAGGATTAAAACATCCTTGGGAAAAGCTTCCTACAACTCGTAGTACCCCATTCGAACCACCGGTAGATAAATCAGGTAATCCAGTTCTTAAGAAAGGTAAAAAAGGTGGTCTGATTGACAAGAAAGGTAGAGAATGGATAAGAGATAAAGCAGCTGAAAAGGTTGGTAATGGGCATTGGGATGTGCAATTGCCTGATGGTAGTCATTTGAATGTAAATGGGAATGATACTCGAAACCCTGGAGAAAAAGAAACTTGGGACGCATACTAAGTGTTTTTTATCATTGAATAAAACCTCCATTAACAGGGAACTATATTTATAATTAAACTGTAATGAAACTGTAATGGAGGGTTTTACATGCCAAGAAGAGCAAGAGAAAAGACAAAGGAGTCCATATTTCATATTATGGCAAGAAGTATAAGCGAGGTTGATCTATTTAAGGGTAAAGATGATAAGCTTAAATATCTCTCACTTGTAAAGAAGTATCAAAAGCTCTATAAGTTCAGAGTATATGGTTACTGCTTAATGGATAACCATGTACATATGATAATAGATGCAAATGGAGCAGACATATCAGATGTTATGCACAGCATAAACTTCTCCTATGCCCTTTACTTTAATTATGAACACAAACGACATGGACACCTTTTTCAAGATAGATTCAGGAGTGAAATGGTGAATGATGAAAATTACCTAATAGCTCTATCTGCCTATATTCACAATAACCCAACAGCCATAAAAAAATATGAGGACTGCCCTGAGAAGTATGAATTCTCAAGCCTTTCAGTGTATCTAGGCTTGAAACAGGACCCATATGAATTAGTTGAAGACGGCTTCATAATGGGTATGTTTAGTAATAATCCAAAGACAGCAAGGGAGAAATACATGAAACTGGTATACATGTGTAATGATGAAAAAATGTTAGAGAATATTGAATTCACAAATGAAGAAACAGAATATAGAGGTCAGAGATGGATACTCATAAGAAACATAAAGGCAGATGAAATAATTAAATTTATCATTGAAAAGATGGGAGTATCTAAAATAAAACTTCACAGTAAGCACTGTAAAGGTGTAGTAGAAGCAAAGGC
>JBEQBT010000150.1:0-8106 GCA_041639705.1 Clostridiaceae bacterium
CTTGGGTCACACCCTTCGGTCAGTATCATCCGGTAGAACAATACAGGCTCAAGGACTGGGGCCTCTGAAGCCCCTTCTATTCCCAAACCTTCCCCAGGCCTGGTCTTAGTAAGTCCGGTCACTGCGCATACAGCTCCCGCCTCCAGTTCATTTACTGCTTCATACTTCTCCCCTGAATAGATGCGGATCTGATTCACCTTCTCTTCCCAGCTTAGACTTCCAAGAAGGTCCCTTACCTTCAGCTTCCCGCCGGTAAGTTTCATGTGAGTAAGGCGGTTTCCCTGCTCATCCCTTGTTACCTTGAATATCTTGGCCCCGAATTCATCAGAATAGGAAGGTATTTTTGTATACTCCGCAATGCCCTGGATCAATTGTTCAACACCTTCCAGCTTTAAAGCCGATCCGAAAAAGCATGGAAATACCCTTCGCTCCCTGAGGGCTTTTTTGATCTGAACTGTTTCTATATGACCTGTTGTAAGATAAGCTTCCATCATGCCTTCATCGCACATGGCCAGCTCTTCATAGAAGCCTTCCTTCTTAACAGGTTCAAATTCAATGCACCCGTCATTCAACTGCTTTTTCAATTCTTCCAGAAGTTTATCCTTATCCGTCCCGGGCTGGTCCATCTTGTTCACAAAAATGAAAACAGGAATCCCATACAGTTCTAAGAGCCGCCACAGGGTCTTGGTATGCCCCTGTACTCCATCTGAGCCGCTTATGACAAGGATTGCATAATCCAATATCTGCAGTGTTCTCTCCATTTCAGCCGAAAAATCCACATGTCCCGGAGTATCCAATAGGGTAATCTGAATCCCACCGGTTTCAAATATTGCCTGCTTGGAGAAAATAGTGATACCTCTGGCACGCTCCAGTTCATAGGTATCCAGGTATGCATCCTTATTGTCCACCCTGCCCAGTTTTCCAATTTTACCGCTCAGATAAAGCATTGCTTCTGACAGGGTTGTCTTGCCTGCGTCTACATGAGCTAATATTCCTACGACTATTTTTTTCATCATTTATCCAAATCCTTTGTTTTTCTTATATGTTTTTAATATAATATAGAATAATGCCAAACTTTCTATCGATTCTCCATATTTATCAGTATACCATATTTCAGGTTGTAGCCAAAGCAGGTGCCAGTCACCGGAGAGGGGAATCTCGTAACACCGTTAGTGTCAATCTGACTAACAGGCTGCATATTTGTTTAATGGACAACTATCCCGGGCAGATTGTTACAAGTGTAGCCCAAAGCGGACTTATTATAAAGCTCCTTGAGGAGGAAGGAAATCTTTCCTCTGATGTGTTTGATCAAAGGACCCCATAAAATTGAACCTTCTTATCTACAGCAACAGCTTTAATTATTCTTTATAACTAATACTTTAGAACGGTCCCCTATTCCAGGCTGCTTCAACTTGTGAACTTGAGACCTGGCCGTCACCCACCTATTTCTAACTGATTTCCTTCTATGTAGTTTGCTTTTATGAATTGTATTTGGTATCATATGATTTGTAGTAACATTACAAAAAGATATTAAAAAAGGTGGAGGAAAGAATGAGACCAAAGTTTTATATAACATCTACTGGCGCTTGTCTAGGTTCTCATTCGAAAAACAGAGATAATGGATAATCAAGAGCAAAAACATCAGCGACGTACTCGATATAAAGGCACTCACCCTAAGGCTTATAAAGAAAAATATAAGGAACTGCAACCAGAGAAATATGCCGATACTGTTGCAAAAGTTATTCAAAAGGGCAGTACTCCTGCTGGTATGCATCGCTCAATTTGCGTTGATGAAATTTTAGAATTTCTACAAATTACTCCTGGGCAAACTGGATTAGATGCAACACTAGGTTATGGTGGCCATACTTTAGAAATGCTTAAATGTTTAAATTCAAAGGGGCACTTATATGCAATTGATGTAGATTCTATTGAATTACCGCGTACCCAAGAGCGTTTATCGAGCTTAGGTTACGGTCCCGAATTTTTAACAATCAAGCAAATGAACTTTTCCGATATAGATCAAGTTGCTCTCGAATCAGGGCCATTGAATTTTGTATTGGCAGATTTAGGTGTTTCTTCAATGCAAATAGACAATCCCGAAAGAGGATTTTCATTTAAGAGTGAAGGGCCATTAGACCTACGGTTGAATCCTAGAAGAGGTAAATCTGCCGCAGCTCGTTTAAAAACTATTTCGCAAGATGAATTACAAGGTATGTTGATAGAAAACGCAGACGAACCTAATGCCGCAGCAATCGCTGGCGCTATTATCTCCGAAATCAGAAAAGGAATAGATATATCTACAACAACACAGCTCCAACAAATTATTGAAGATGCTCTGAAATTTATTCCTGGAAGTAATAGTAAGGATGCGATTAAAAAAACCTGTCAACGATGCTTTCAAGCGTTGCGAATTGACGTTAATAAAGAGTTTGAAGTGTTATATGAATTTTTGGAAAAGCTTCCTGCTGCCCTTGCTGAGGGTGGGCGCGTTGCTATACTTTCATTTCATTCAGGAGAAGATCGTCTCGTTAAAAAATCGTTTCAACACTTTTTTCGTGAAGGCGTCTATCGTGAAATAGCTCCCAGTCCTATTCGGCCATCATCAGAAGAATGTAATACCAATGGTCGTGCTCGTTCAGCTAAATTGCGATGGGCTATAAAAGCATAATTTGTAATTTTCGGCACTTTATTTGCCTAAAAAGACAGCAATTTAACCTTTGTAATAATTCTACATGACTTTATGAAAATAGCCTATTATAATCAATTTTCTTGATTATAATAGGCTATTTAGGCTATTTATATACAGTTTTCAAAGCATCATTTTTTACTTTTTCAAGTATAAGTCTATAACAAAACTTATGTCATCAGTACTTATTAGGAAGTATAAACAAGATATCTTCTTATTTAATATAAGCTTTGTAGATTTTTTCTACTGATTTTGCCTCATTGTTTTGAATTCTTCGTATGTTTGATCAACTTTTAAGTCTTTTGTTAATGCACGTGAGAAGTTTACTATTAAGCCTGGGTTTTGTACCAATAATTCGTTAGCTTTTCTTCACTATATCCACCCGATAAAGCAGCCTATTTATTTACTCTTTCCAAGGTATGCCTCCTTAATACTTTCATTAGCAAGGAGCTCTAATCCTGTGCCTTCCATTGTGATGGTGCCTGTTTCGAGAACATATCCCAAATCTGCAGCCTGAAGTGCCATATTAGCATTCTGCTCAATTAGAAGAACAGTAATACCCGACCTGTTTATCATCTTGATAATATCAAATATCCCCTGCACAATAATAGGTGCAAGGCCAAGGGATGGTTCATCCATCATAATAAGCTTGGGACGGCTCATCAGTGCACGGCCAACTGCCAGCATCTGCTGTTCTCCTCCCGACAAGGTTCCTGACAGCTGCCAAGAACGTTCCTTAAGCCTTGGAAAAAGTTCATAGACATGCTCTATATCATTTTGAATATTATCCTTCCTAAGGTAGGCTCCTATTTTAAGGTTCTCCGAAACAGTCAGGTTGGGAAACACTCGGCGCCCCTCGGGAACCAAGGTGATACCCTGGGTAACTATATAATTCGGCTGCTTGCCTGTTATTTCCTTTCCTTGAAAAGTAATTTTAGCCTGCTTAGGTTTAACAAGTCCTGCAATAGTACGAAGTATAGTACTCTTTCCGGCTCCATTGGCACCTATAAGTGTTACAATTTTACCCTCCTCTACATGCATGGATACATTTTTTACAGCTTCAATCCCACCATAGTTAACAACCATATTTTCTATTTTTAAAATATCACTCATCTTTACTCACCCCCAGATATGCTTCTATTACTTTAGGATTATTCTGAACCTCATAGGAAGTGCCGTCAGCAATATGCTTACCGAAGTCAATTACATATATATGATCAGAAATATCCATAACTAGATTCATATGGTGCTCAATTAAAAATACAGTAAGTTTAAAATCATCCTTTATACTTCTTATAAACTGTGTAAGCTCCATAGTTTCCTGGGGATTCATTCCTGCAGCAGGTTCATCTAAAAGGAGAAGCTGTGGATCTGTAGCAAGAGCCCTTGCAATCTCCAGCCTTCTCTGCTTTCCATAGGGTAGAGAACTTGCCACTTCATTTTTTAGATCTGCCAGTCCTAAAATCTCAAGAAGTCTCATGCAGTTCTCACGGTTTTTCTTCTCTTCAGCATAATTAATCATAAAGGTTGCTGTAAATAGATTAGCCTCCTGACGCATATGCTTTGCAATAAGTACATTTTCAAATACACTCAAATCCTTAAAAAGACGTATATTCTGAAAAGTTCTGCCAATTCCAAGCTTTGTAATTTCATCAGGTGTTTTTTCAATAGTATTTTTATACATGCCATTATTTTCACTGGCATATAGCTTTTTCATTTTTCCCTTTGGATAATTTTCCATTATCTTTTTACCATTAAAGTATACTGCTCCATTGGTCGGATGATATACTCCAGTAATTACATTGAATGCAGTTGTTTTACCTGCACCGTTTGGTCCTATAAGGGAAACTATTTCTCCTTTATTTACCTCCATAGAAAAGCTGTTTACCGATACAACTCCTCCAAACTGCATTGTTATATTCTCTAAACGCAGAATTGATTCGCCTCCAGAATTTCTGCCCATTATTCTGCACCTCCCGTTTTTACTTTTTTCTTAGAAACTATACCAAACGGGTCCTTAAAGAATCTGGCCATTGCATCCCAGGAAAATTCCCTAGTTCCCATAATACCTTTACGCCAGAACAAAACTACTGCCATTATAACAATGGAGAATACTACCATTCTAAAGCCTGTACGAATTAATGGCACCTGGAATCCCCCTATAAACATAGATTCATCCAAAAATCTCATCCACCATTCACTGCTGGCAACAAACAGGAAGGATGCAAGAATACTACCTGTTATTGAGCCTATTCCTCCTATTACAACAATAAGCAGTATTTCATAGGTCATTGCAGATGTAAAGGCCTTTGCCTGTACTGTTGCCTGGAACATAGCAAGCAGTACACCGCTGATACCTGCAAAAAAAGAACTTATTATAAATGAGAGCATTTTATGTTTAAACAAATTAATACCCATGGCCTCTGCAGCAACCTCATCCTCACGTATAGCCTTAAATGCACGTCCATAGGTAGAACGTATTAACAGAACAATTATTAATATACAAATTCCCGATATAATAAAGGGGAAGAGTATAGAATTATATGTGTAGAAATTACGTAACAGGTTTGATCCATTTGTAAGAGGTCCTATTTTATTCCACTGTATAATAGCTCTGATGATTTCAGCAAAGCCTAGGGTTGCAATAGCTAGATAGTCACTTTTAAGCTTTAACACAGGTAGTCCTATTAAAAATGCTACAAATGCTGAAACCAAGCCTGCAATAAGCATTGCAGCAGGTATCGGAAGTGCAAACTGCACAATTCCCCCATCAAAATACTGATATACAGATGCACGCTCAGCTACAGGAATGGTTAAAATTCCATAGGTATATGCTCCAATAAGCATAAAGCCTGCTTGTCCTAGAGAAAACAAGCCTGTAAAACCATTTAACAGGTTCATAGATACCGCAACTAAAGCATATATGGCACCCTTTTGAAGTACTGTTGAAAGCATGGAACTCTTTAATGAAGAATTGTCCATATAAAGCAAAAACCCTACAAGCATTATTGCAAGTATCAAGGAAGCGATTAATTTATTTTTTTTCTTCATATCTCACACCTTCTCTGACAATTTTTCTCCAAACAAACCGTTTGGTTTTAGCACTAATATAATAATCAATAAGGCAAATGTAAAAGCATTGCTAAATATAGAATAATCGTTATTGGATTTAATAAAGGTTTCAGAAATACCTATGATATATGCTCCAATTACAGCTCCGGGAACTGAGCCTATGCCTCCAAATACTGCTGCAACGAAAGCCTTAAGCCCGGGCATAGCACCTATGGTGGGAGTAACCTGTTCATAATATGAAAAGTAAAGAATAGATCCAACAGCTGCTAAGAAAGAACCTATTATAAATGTCATACTAATAACATTATTAATTTTAATACCCATGAGCTGTGAGGTTTCAAAATCCTTGGATACAGCACGCATAGCCATACCTATTTTAGTACGCTTAATCAGTATAACCAGGCCTATAACAAGAAGGATAGTAAGGATAGGAGTAATTATTGTTATTACCTTTGTGGACACTCCAAAAATAACAATGCCTTTAGAGATAAATGGTATCGTTGGATATGGCTTTGCAAGTCCTCCTGTAATGTAAGTAGCAAAGTTCTGCAGTAGATAGGATACACCTATTGCAGATATCATTATTGACATTCTCGGGGCAGTTCTTAATGGTTTATAAGCCACACGCTCCACTACAACACCTAAAACTACAGTTAAAATGATAACCAAGAGAATCGAAATATATATAGGCGTTCCTGAAGCTATAATATATATCATAAAAAAGCCTGACATCATGAAAATGTCACCATGTGCAAAGTTTATCAAGCGCAATATACCATAAACCATTGTATACCCTATTGCAATTAAGGCATATAGACTTCCAACAGTCACACCAGACAGCAATAATTGTAAATAATAAGATAAATTTTGCATAAAGCAAAACCTCCGTCCATTTTTTGAATTAATTTACACGCTTTTTGCTAATGACTTTTGAAATAATAATAAGACACGGTAGGTAGTACAACTACCTACCGTGTATAATTTTTTAATATTTTGTTTATTACTATTTTGCAACTGACTGAGTCTTTAGGAACTTAAATGCTCCATTTTCAATAGTCTTTATATATGCCATTGTTTTGTTAGCATCTCCGTTTTCATCGAAGGTTATGTTTCCTGTAACGCCATCATAGTTAACCTTTGATATTGCCTTTTGTATTTCCGCACCATCAACACTGTTAGCTATCTTAATTCCTTCAATAGCTGACATGTATGCATCATAACCTAATGCAGAAACTGCTGCAACTCCTTCATTTCCGCCATTGTTTGTCAAATTTTTAGGATCTGCTTTTAACCATTCCTTGAAGCCCTTAACAAAAACTGGTGCTGCTGGATTAGAGGTATCATTCTCGTCAAAGAAGGTTGATAAATATATTTCCTTGGCAGCATCACCTGAGTTCTTTATTATAGTCTCATTTTCCCAGGTATCACCACCCATAATTGGGGCTGTTATACCGGCTGTTCTTGCCTGCTTGATAATGAGTGGAGCAGTTTCAATTGAAGAAGGTGCAAATATTACATCTACCTTTTCCTTAAGGAGATTGGACATTATTGCTGAAAAATCTGTTTCTCCAGTCTGGAAGTCTGACTTTATAACAGTTCCACCTGCTTTTTGGAAGGCTTGTGCAAAGTAGTTTCCAAGACCTGATGAATAATCATCTCCTGCCTGTGTCAGAACAGCTGCCTTTTTAGCTCCCTTTTCTTTTGCCAAGGTTGCCATAACTGTTCCCTGGAACGGATCAAGGAAAGCAACACGGTAATAATATTCATTACCTAAAGTTACCTGTGGATTAGTAGCGGAAGCTGCTATTGCAGGAATCTTTGCATCCTTGAATATTGAACCTGCAGCAATGGAAACACCTGAACCGTAGGAACCAAGTACAACAGATACCTTTGAGCTGACAAGACTCTGAGCAGCAGTTACAGCCTTGCTTGTATCTGACTGGTTGTCTACCTCAACCAGTTCAACGTTGTAGGTTTCACCATTAATAGTTACAGTTGGCACAATTGAATTAGCATAACGCATACCTAAAACTTCCTGCTTGCCACCCCCTGCATTTTCTCCAGTGGCTGGCTCAAATATACCAATTTTAATTACCTTACCATCTTTTCCTGTAACCTGTTTGTTGCCTGAACATCCTGTAAGTGTTAAAAATGCAAGTGAAACTACCAGTATTAATGCAAGAATCTTTTTCATTTTTCAACCCCCATATAGCATATTTTTTATTATAATTTTATCAATTTATTGTCCTAAAGTCTATAGAATTTTTATTATTTATTCTATAAACTTTGTACATAATTTTGAATATTCTAACACTAAAAAGTCAAATTGCCTAAGAATAGATAAATTT
>JBEQBT010000151.1:0-8106 GCA_041639705.1 Clostridiaceae bacterium
AATTATATAATAGCATAAAGGAGGAGATTAAAATATGAATGGAAAGTTTATTCCGGAAATTAAGGGGAATTTGAGAAGTCATATAATAGAGCTGCCTCTTGCTATAAGAGAATCAAGTGGAATATTGATATTTGGTAAAAGAATTAAGTCTATTGTTTTTACAACTGATGTTGCGATAATTAGAAATACAAATGCAGATGCTGTTATTGCAGTGTATCCATTTACTCCACAACCAGTAATTACCCACTCATTAATGGAGGTTGCAGATGTACCTGTTTTTTGCGGTGTAGGAGGTGGAATCACAACTGGTCTTAGGGTTGTTAATCTTGCATTAGACGCTGAATTTCAAGGTGCAATTGGAGTGGTAGTTAATACTCCTACCTCTAATGAAATCATTAAAGAGATTAGAAAAACTGTAGATATTCCTATAGTAGTTACAGTCGTATCTGAAAAAGAGGACTTTAAGAGTCGAATTGAAGCTGGCGTAACTATATTCAATGTATCAGGTGCAGATAGAACAGTAAATATAGTAAAAAAAATTAGAAAAGAATTTCCTGAAGTACCAATAATAGCAACTGGAGGACCAAGTGAGGAAACAATAAGAGCTACAATTAATGCAGGTGCAAATGCAATAACATTCACTCCACCAACTACTGCAGAAATATTTAGTCAAATAATGGATAAATATAGAGATACAATCTAACTAGAGTGCTTTGAATAGAGGCATTCTAATTTTTTTATCAATTTCTAAGACTCCACCTTCTATAAGGTAGAGTTTCCACTTTTTGCTTCAGGTGGGGTAGAGTCCCCACCTGAAGTCTCGATGTTCAGCTTTAGCTGAACGAGTTCACTTAAAATCCTCCCATAACAATATTTATTTTTTTAGGGCATACTATTGATAATAAAAAATTCAAAGATAATATTATAAATTAAGGAGAGAACAGTTATGAATATATGTCCAGTTTGTAATGGACTAAAGGAATATATAACATATTGCCCAAAATGTGGAGAAAAGATGCAAATATATGATAGGGTAGAGAACTATTATGATAATTATTCTCCTTACCTAAGCTATGAATTGACTGATTTAAATGATGGAGATGCAAGCAATATATGCTCACATGTATGTTATTGCAGAAATTGTGGTAATCAAGGAGTAGTTAAAATAAGAAATATTATAGAATAATTCGTAAAGTAAAAATTCTCATGAGTAAATGGTAGGTTAATAAGTGATAAAAGAAGCTGTCTCAAAATACTTTTTTCTCATAAAAATTGTGCTTGTCATCCTTCACTACGTTCAGTATGACAAGCACAATTTATGATTTTTTAGTAATTTTGATACAACCTCTTTTTATCAATTTCTAAGACTCCACCTTCTATAAGGTGGAGTTTCCACTTTTTGCTTCAGGTGGGGTAGAGTCCCCACCTGAAGTCTCGATGTTCAGCTTTAGCTGAACGAGTTCACTTATTACTTATTTTGCAATAATTGTATTAATAGATATACTTTGATATAATAGTTACTATATATTTATAAGAGGGTGGTAGCTGTGGCTGTTAACATAAAAGTATATCAGGAAGCATACGAGTCAACAATAAATAAATTAGAAAATAACAGGCAGATTGTAGCAATAGTTGTGTATGGAAGTATGGTTTCAGGGGATATTTGGGAGGAATCTGACATTGACTTTTTAGTTATTACAAAAGAAAAAAATAGATCTGAGCATTTATACAGCAAAATTTTAAACGTTCCAATACATATGTTTTATATATCAAAGGATTCATTTATAGATTCTTATAAAAATCTCTTAAAGGGTGGAACCTTTCATAAAGCATTTTTTACTGGTAAATTGGTTTATTGTTATGATGATGAAATTGAAGAGATACACACGTCTACAAGATTTTATAAGGATATAGATAGGGATGTAAGAAATATTGAAATAATGTGCAATTTAATTAACAGTGTACACTATACTAAAAAGTATTATACAACTGGCAAAATGGAAACTGCTTATCAATGGTGTGTTGAAGTATTGACAAATTATGCAAGGTTACTTATGAGTTTAGATGGACACATTACTGATAAGGATATACTATCCTTTGCTGTATCTGTTAATGATGATATTGAGTATTTATTTAATATATTAAATATGGGTATGAATATTAGTGAGAAAGTAAAGGAAATACTTAGTACAGTTGAAAAATTTATAGATTCAAATATTCAAAATATTTCTAAACTTGTTATTGAATTTCTTAGAAATTCAATATTTCCTATTTCTGTTGAAGACTTAAAGAACTCCAGAGAATTTAAACAAGTAGATGGTGATTTAAGCATGCTGCTTGATAAACTAAGTAAACTAAATATAATAAAAGAAAATTCAAGAAAGTGTACTACTTATGCAGATGAATATCTCATAGATGAGACAGTATACTTTGTTGGGTAAATTTGTTTGGTAAAAGGCAATGGTTCTCCCATTAATATAAGTGGGAATTTTGAAAGTGGATAAATGGATTTACTTTAATGCTATATGTGCTTGATGCAGAGAAATTCGTATCAAGCTTTTTGTTTAGTAGATACTTTTAATTTGTGTATTTAAAGGAGGAAGCTTTAATGAAATTGTATGATGCCATAACTATAAATAAGGAAAATGAAGATCCCATGTATATTCAATTATATGAAGAGATTAAAAATTTAATAGAAAATGATTCATTAAAGACTGATGAAAAGCTGCCTCCAATTAGAAGTCTTGCAAAAAAGCTTGAAGTAAACAATGTCACTATTGTTAACGCATACAGAATGCTTGAACAAAAGAATTACGTTTATTCTAAGGTTGGAAGTGGTACTTATGTAAAAGGGAAAAAAGCTATCAAGTATAATAACGAATTTATTTCAAATGTTACTATGATGGAACAGGGGTATGTTAAAATAGATCAAAAAGAAATTAATTTTTCAACGTCCACTCCAAATCCAGAATTATTTCCAGTTAAAGAATTTAAAGAGGTATTAGATGAGGTTCTAGAAAGGGACGGAGGATTTGCATTTGGATATCAGGAGCTTCAGGGTTATTATCCATTAAGGGAATCCTATAAGCAGTATTTATGTCAGAGAGGAATTGATGTTGTAACAGAGGAGGTTAATGTAATATCCGGTGCACAACAGGGAATAGATATTATTTCAAAGGCATTGATTAATTTCAATGATACAATTATTGTAGAAAGCCCTACTTATTCTGGAGCATTGGCTGCATTTAAATCAAGAGGCGCTAATATAATTGAGATTCCTATATTAGAAGATGGAATCGATACTAAGGAGCTTGAAGCTATTTTAAAAACAACTGATGTTAAATTAATATATGTTATGACAAGCTTTCAAAATCCAACTGGTATTTCCTACAGCCAGGATAAAAAGATACAATTACTTTATCTGGCTCAAAAATATAATTGCTATATATTAGAGGATGAATATTTATCAGAATTGAGGTTCTATGGAAAAAGTGATCTACCAATTAAAGCTCTTGATGGAAGTAACAGAGTAATATATTTAAAGAGCTTTTCAAAGATATTCATGCCTGGGATAAGACTTGGATTTTTAATTACTCCTGGGAAAATTTCTAATATGGTATTATCTGCAAAGCATAATACAGATATTTCAACATCAAGCCTAATGCAAAGAGCATTTGATTTATATTTAAGGAAAAAGAAGTGGGTTAAACATATTGAAATGATGCAAAATACTTATCGTGATAGATATGATACAACAGTTGAATTTTTAAAAAAGAATCATGATTTTATTAAATTTAATGAGCCGAATGGAGGTATACATATCTGGGGAAAAACTGATATAGACTCATCAATACTCTATGCAGCAGCTAAGGAAAAGGGAGTATTGATTACTCCAGGAAGTATATTTTATCTAGATGATAGGGCGAGCAACTATTTTAGAATTAGTTATGCTGGGGTTGAAGGTGAGGAAATTTATAAAGGACTTGAGATATTGAAATCAGCATATGAAGGTGTTTTACCCTTATTATAAATAAATAGGGCTATCCTGAAAACTACTAAAAAATACTTTTCACATAAAAATTTATGGCTGTCATCCTAAACGAAGTGAAGGATATTTAAGATTCTTCACTTCATTCAGAACGACAGCCTCTATTTAAGTTATTTTATAGATTCATTTAATTCATTAATAATTGTATCAACATCAAGTCCATGTGCTAGAACACCCTGTTCTAGATTTTCATATCTTGAAGCCATTCAGCCAAAGCAGTGCATGCCAAACCTACTAAACACTTCAACTGTTTGAGGATATTTTTCAACTACATCAGTAATACTCATATCTTTCGTTATCATGAGCTCACCTCCTAAATATATTCTTTGTCAAATAGATAATTTCTATCAATTATTCGATTGCTATTATAATAGCAAATAATGAAATATTTATCAAGTAAAATTGAAAATAATAAAAAAATAAGACCATTTCTGGTCTTATTTAGTAACTACACTATTTAAATCATTTATTAATGAATCTATATCTATTCCATGAACAAGAGCACCTTGTTCAATATTTTCAAATCTTGATGCAAAACATCCAATACAGCCCATTCCATAGCTTCCAAAAATTTCAACAGTTTGTGGATATTTTTCAACAACTTCTGTAATACTCATTTCCTTTGTAATCACTTTTGACACCTCCTTAAATTTGATTTAATATTTGTCATAGATTATGTTATCATATATATAAGTATACAACAATAATTAGTGAAATTTCAAATAGAAATGATAACATATATTATAAAATGTAATAATGCAATATTTTGTAAAGGAAGATTGTAATGAAGAGTGTTGAGTGGAAAAACATCGATGAAATATCTAACTCTGAAATAACTTATTTGCTATATATGGAAGGAAAGGATATAAAGACAATTTCTAGAATTAGGAATATGGAAAAAACACTTGTAGAAAAACATATAATTGAATGTAAGATAAAATACAGGGCTTTCGAAGGAGTAAAGAATACTGCTGATATTGCTAAAAAGCTTATGAGATATGGTAGGGATGAAAGATTAAGTGTAATTGGAAGCATGTCAGATGAGGATAAACTTGAACTAGAGAAGTATGCAAGGGATATGTTATTTAAATCTAATAGAGATGAATGCAGCTTCTATATTTGGCTTCTTGGTGAATTCAAAAGTAAAGAATCAATAGCTTCAATTATAACATTCTTAAAATGCAGTGATGGAAATATTAAAAGAATATGCTGCTCAGCACTTGGAAAAATTGGAACTAATTTATCTGAGGAAGCTTTAATTAACTGTTTAGGTGATAATAAGCCTCAAGTAAAGCAATATGCAATTAAAGCATTGGGAAAGATTAAAAGTAAAAAAGCAGTTGAATTATTGAAAAAAATATCCACTGATAAAAGTGAAAAGGAATATGTGATAAGAGCTGCAATTAATTCAATTGATCAAATTCGTGAAAAAGGTGATTTAAATGACTAAAGAGGGATATACAATATTGAAACAGTCAGAGGTTTCCTTTGAGGAGAGAAAATCCACATTTATATGCAATATAAAGAGGATTGAGGATGAATGTGATGCAATGATTTTTATAAATTCAATAAAGGAAAAATATAAGGATGCAACACACAATGTGTATGCATATATAACCAATAATGGAATATCTATGAGATATTCAGACGATGGTGAACCACAGGGTACCGCAGGACCTCCAGTTCTTGAAGTATTAAAACGAGAAGGATTAAATGATGTAGCTACAGTTATTACAAGGTATTTTGGAGGCATACTTCTTGGTGCAGGGGGGCTAATTAGAGCTTATGGCAGTTCCTGCAAGGCTGGTATTGATTCAGCTAAAAAAGTCATGAGATTAGAGGCCTGGGATTTTTATATAGTATGTGATTATGACAAATACGGAAAGCTAAATAACTATTTACAAAATAAGAATATTAAAATAATGGATGCACAATTCACAGAGAATATAAAGTTGAACATTGTTTGTTTAAAAAAGGATTTTGAGGGGATTAATAGTGATATAATTGAAATGATGAACGGAAAAGATATAATTAGCAAGAACACTAATACTATGTGTTTTGTAGATGATAATGAAAGATTAATGGAGGCGTAAAAAATGGAAAATATTAAAGAGTTTAGAGATAAAGAAATCTGGGCAGTTGTTGGAAGTGTACATAATAAAGAAAAGTATGCACATAGAATTTACCATTTTTTAAAGAGCAAGGGATATAAGGTATATCCAGTTGACCCATCAGGAGAGATGGTGGATGGAGATAAAAGCTTTAAAACATTATCAGAGCTTCCAGAAAAACCTGAAGCTATTGATATGGTAATAAATCCGATAAAAGGAGAGGCTTATGTAATTGAGGCAAAAATTTTAGATATTAAATATATTTGGTTTCAACCTGGCGCAGAGAGTAATGAATTAATAGAAAAATCAAACTCCTATGGAATGAATGTTGTACACAATAATTGTGTTATGGTGGAATTTAGGTAGTAAAATAGGGCTGTCTCAAAATACTACTTTCTCATAAAAATCGTGCTTTATAGCTTACATTGTCATTGCGATGAAAGCCACTGCCAGTGTCAATGTCATCCTGAACCCAGTGAAGGAGCTTATAGTATCTTCGGAAAGACCCTTCACTAAGTTCAGGATGACAAGCACAAATTATGAGTTTTTGGTAATTTTGAGACAGCCTCATTATTTTGAACATTTATTTTTGCAGCAAACTTCATAAATACCCATAACTAACAGAAATACACCAAATAAACGACGAAGAACATTGCCAGGTAGTTTAATTGCAAAATATGAACCAATAATTGCACCTAGTAATCCACCTAGAATTAATTTCAATGTAATTTTCTTCTCTATATTCCCCTGTTTCAAATGGGATATAATTGCAACTAACCCTGCAGGTATAAAAGATAACAGGTTAACACTTTGAGCAATATGTTGTGGCGTTTTTAAAAAAATAGTAAGTGCAGGTATTAGTATTGTACCTCCACCAATTCCCATACCGCTTATGATACCTGAGAGTATGCTTATTAATATAATTAACATTTTAAAGCACCAACCTTATTGCAGCAGCAATCATTGAAAATCCAAATATTTTTCGAAGTGTTCCATCTGAAAACTTATTTAAAATTCTAGAACCAATATATCCTCCTATGATACTTCCAATTGCAACTTGAAGTGTTAAATTCCAGTTTACTTTGCTTGAGGATATATAAAAAAAAGAACTTATAATGGATAAAGGCATAATTATTGCAATAGCGGTAGCATGTGATTTGTTTTCTTTAACACCTAATAAAAACACCATTGCAGGAACGAGAATGGTTCCTCCTCCAGAACCAAATATTCCATTACATAAACCAGCTATAAATCCAATTACTAAGATCTTCATAAAGTGTTTTTTCATTTCATCACCCTTTAATAAGATATAAAAATTAACACTTTTATTCAAACATTCTCATAACATAGCGACGAACAATGCTGCTATAGATTTACATTCTAGAAATAATGCGTAACAATTAAAGCGAAACATGATAGAGCAGTAGTGGTCGATGCCCACATCGACAGGTCATTAACTTGGTAGGCGATACCTACATCAATTGTGGGAATCCCATATGCCGAAAATGCCATGCCGATGTGGGCATCGGCCACTACAGTGCACGTTATTCACAATGTAGGGGTGAACACTGTTCGCCGCTACGACGCATAACCACACTATTATATTTTAATTCCATTTTAACCTTTTTCGTAAACATAGCATAAATTTAATGTAACCATAACTTATGTGGGTTATACTTACTATAGAGCTTCAAATAAACTATCTATTTCTATATTGTCATTGCAGAAATATATGTATTATGCTATATTTTATTATGAGTTATAAGTTGTAAAATAGAATTTGAACCATAGCTAAAAACATGATATAATATATAATCGTGCAATACCATATATGGGGGGAGTTAAATATGTCAGGACATTCAAAATGGGCTAATATAAAACGTAAAAAAGGAAAAACAGATGCAGCTAGAGGTAAGGTATTTACTAAGCTAGGCAAGGAAATTATGG
>JBEQBT010000152.1:0-8092 GCA_041639705.1 Clostridiaceae bacterium
AGAAAGAGTATACAAGAGCAGTATGTCAGCTAAAAATATTTCTAATGCTCTATTGTCTGCTTGTAATAATTTATATGCAAATAAACCAGGGGATGACACGACGGTTGTTACAGTAAGAATTAGAAACTACCAGAAAGTGAATGTTATTATAGGTCCTCCAATAAACAGAGAGATGGATAACTATGTTATAAATAAGTTTATGAGCAGTTGTGGTAAAAAGGTGGTATGTGGAGGTACTACTTCCCAGATCGTAAGTAGGGTAACTGGTAAAAAAATTATCACAAGCATTAATTATGTGGATACAGCTGTTCCTCCGACTGCTAAAATTGAAGGAATAGATTTAACAACAGAGGGAGTTTTGACTATGGCTAAGGCATTAGAATATGTCAAAAGGTACATTGCAACAAGCAATAGTATAGATGAGTATATTAATTTAGACAAACAGGATGGAGCCTCAATATTAACAAAACTGTTGGTGGAGGATAGTACAGAAGTTAATTTTTTTGTGGGACGAGCAATAAATCCTGCACATCAAAACCCAGATTTTCCAGTGGACTTGGGTATGAAGCTAAAATTAGTTAATGATATGAAAGATCAGCTATTAAACCTCGGAAAAAAGGTAAGCATTGAATATTTTTAATGCTTACCTTTTAAAAAAGCTTTTAAGAATCATTTTTAATATAAAAACCATAGGCATTACCGCCATTTTGTTTTGTTGTATACATTGCATTATCAGCAAGCCTCATAAGGCTTTCGCTATCCTCTGTATCATCAGGAAATATGGAAATTCCAATACTGAGGCTCAGAATTAATTCTTTACCATCCTCTAATTGCATTGGTTGGCCAATAGCCTCAAGAATTTTTTTGGCAATTGTTGAAGCATCAGCATTATCATTTATAAATGGGAGTATAACAATAAATTCATCTCCTCCAAGTCTTGCTAAAAAATCGGATTTTCTAATTGAGTTTTGTACTCTTTTAGCAGTTTCCTTTAATACAACATCCCCAACATTATGTCCATAGGTATCATTTATTCTCTTGAATTTATCAATATCAAACAGCATTAATGCAAACTTATAGTTTCCTCTTTTTGCTTGGTCAATAGTAATTTTAAATTGCCTCATTAAATAACTTCTATTAGGAATACCAGTTAGGTTGTCATAATTAGCCAGATAAGTTATCTTTTCTTCAGATTTCTTCCGTTCGCTAATATCCCTTATAACATGAATTCTTATTAGTTCATTGTTTATCATTGTACTTTTTGAACTTACCTCAACAGGAAAGCTTGTACCATCCTTTTTAACGTGAATGCATTCGAATGTAACCCCATTTGAATCTGACAAACTCATTTCATCTGCAAATGATTCCATTGTTGAAGAGTGTCTAATATCCTGTATTTTCATTTTAATTAATTCATCCTTAGAATATCCATATAGTTGAGTTGCACTCTTATTTGCGTTAATAATACTTCCATCTGTTTTCACATAAAGCATTATATCCTGTGCATTGTCAAATAATATTTGGTGAATTTGTAAAACCTCTGAAGCTTTTTTAAGATCTGTAATATCATTAAACAAGGTTATGAATTGTCCCCTAACTGGACTAAATGCGGATACCCTAAAGTATTTGTTAAGAGCTGCAGAATAGCTCTCAAAATTTATTGGTTCACCCTTAAGTGCTAACTTCCCATATGTATCAATCCATTGAGGCTCTACATCTGGTAATATTTCTTTCACTCTCTTTCCTAAAACTTGCTCCCTAGGTAGACCAGTTATCGTGATGAATGAATCGTTTACCACAAGGAATCTATAGTCTACAGGGGTATTATTTTTATCGCAAATTATTTCATGAAGAGCAAAGCCTTCAGTCATAAGGTTGAATAGATTTTCCAGGTAGGTTTCACATTCATTTCCACAAATTATTTCTTTCCACATAATAATACTCCTTAAAATTACATTTTATGACCTTACATTTAAACATTATATTTGAATATACCTTTTAAAACAAGAAGAATATAATAAATAATAATTGAGCCTTTCATTATTATAATAATTCATTATAATAAGTATAAGAGGTAAATATACATTTTAACTATTTTATAGATAGAACAAGGAGTGATTCGAATGAAAAAAATAGTTGTTTTTGGGAGTAAGCACTGACCAAGCTGCGAACCAATGAAAGAGTTTCTTTCATCAAATGATATTAAATTTGCATATTTAGATATCACAGAAGGATTGTTTAATTTAAAAACATATTTAAAACTTAGGGATACAAGACCTGAGTTTGATGAAATTAAAAAAATGGGAATAGTCGGGATTCCGTTTATTATGATTAATAATGGTGAAAAGTTAATATTCGATGAGCACCCTGATTTGGACGAATTGAGAGATTAAATATAAAGTGCCAGGCTCGTGACAAGTGACAAACTGTAGTGGTCGATGCTCACATCGACAGGTCATTAACGTGATAGGCCATACCTACATCAATTGTGGGAATCCCATATGCCGAAAATAACATGCCGATGTGGGCATCGGCCACTACAACGCATTACCACACATATGTAATAAGTCATATGGCTGCCACTTATGACGCAGGCGTGTCTGCAACAAGTTCACATATTCCATCATATAATAAACATTAAGTATAAGTTGATTCAATTATAATAAAACTATAAAATAAGAAATATAAATTTTGTTTTGAAATGTATTGACTTTCTATCTAATATGATTTAACTTAAATATAAATATTAATATTGCTTTGATGAGGAATAGTAGGAATTGTATCTTTTACAGAGAAGGAGCTTATGGTGAGAGGCTCCTATAGGAAGATTTCGAACCCACCTTTGAGCTCTGCACTGAAATTTTAGTAGGCTGCAGCGGAATTTCCGTTATAATTTTAAGTGAACTAACTGTTTGTTATTAGGTAAGTTAATTAGGGTGGTACCACCGACGTCTCGGTCCCTTGAGGGATTGGGATTTTTTATTTTTTGTATATTAAAGGAGGTTTTTATATGGTTAAGAACAAAAAATTTGTGGAAGCTATTACTTCAATGGATGAAGATTTTGCACAATGGTATACGGATATTGTTAAAAAGGCTGAAATGGTTGATTATTCAAGTGTTAAGGGATGTATGATAATAAGACCATATGGCTACGCAATATGGGAAAACATACAAAAGGATCTGGATGCTAGATTTAAGGCAACTGGTCATGAAAATGTTTACATGCCTATGTTTATTCCAGAGAGTCTGCTTCAAAAAGAAAAGGATCATGTTGCAGGTTTTGCACCTGAGGTAGCATGGGTAACTTATGGAGGAAATGAGAAACTTACAGAAAGACTCTGTGTTCGACCAACCTCTGAAACCCTGTTCTGTGAGCATTTTGCAAAAATTGTCCAGTCCTACAATGACCTTCCAAAGCTATATAACCAATGGTGTTCTGTTGTAAGATGGGAAAAGACAACTCGACCGTTCCTAAGATCCACAGAATTTCTATGGCAGGAAGGCCATACTGTTCATGCAACTCCTGAGGAGGCAGAGGAAGAAACAATTAGAATGCTAAATGTTTATGCAGCCCACTGTGAGGAGGTACTTGCAATACCAGTAATTATGGGTAAAAAGACTGACAAGGAAAAGTTTGCAGGAGCAAAGTCAACCTATACAATAGAAAGCATGATGCATGATGGAAAGGCACTGCAAAGTGGAACCTCACACAATTTTGGTGATAATTTTGCAAAAGCATTTGATATTCAATATACAGATAAAAATGGAAAGCTTCAGTATGTACATGAAACCTCCTGGGGAATGTCAACACGTATAATTGGAGCCATTATAATGGTTCATGGTGATGACAGCGGACTAGTTTTACCACCTAAAATAGCACCAACTCAGGTTGTAATCGTTCCTATTGCTCAGCATAAGGAGGGTGTACTTGATGTGGCAAATGAAATAAAGGATAGAATATCCAAAGTAGCAAGGGTTAAACTTGATGACAGTGATAAAATGCCAGGTTGGAAGTTTAATGAATATGAGATGAAGGGTATTCCTGTTCGTGTGGAAATTGGACCAAAGGATATAGAACAGAATCAGGCTGTGCTTGTTAGAAGGGACACAAGAGAAAAGATACAGGTAAGTCTTGATGAAATTGATACAAAGATTACTGACTTATTGGTTGATATTCATAACTCGATGTTGGAAAAGGCGAGGACACTTAGGGATGGCAAAATCCATACTGCAGTTAGCATGGATGAATTAAAGGATATAGCTAACAACAAGCCAGGCTTTATAAAGGCTATGTGGTGTGGAAAAAGAGAGTGTGAAGAGAAAATAAAGGAAGAGGCAGGCTTGTCTTCAAGATGTATGCCATTTGAGCAGGAGCATATTACAGATACATGTGTATGCTGTGGTGAAAAAGCAGAGAATATGGTTTATTGGGGAAAGGCTTATTAAAAGAGCTCAGTTAATTAAATCAGATAAAATTATAATTCTATAAACAGCTTTGGACATAATAGTGTGGTTATGCGTCGTAACTTATGTGTGAAGGGGCGAGCACTGTAAAACAATGAGAAATTAGGTTTAGAATAATTGCAAGGAAATGCCAAGGTCACCGCATAATTAGCGGTTCCTTGGCAATTTGCACTTCAACTTCTCAATTATTTAAGAAAATCTCTCATTTATTTGCAACATTCTGTATAACTCTATTCTCAACATCTTGATCTTCTACAGTTGCAAGATCTTTAATCTTATTTTCTATGTCTGTTAGTTTTTCAAAAGTTTTTTTTAGCCATCAAATAGAGCTTTAGAGTTACTATCTAATTTATCTTCAATTCCAACAATATCAACCTTATCAGTCTTTTCGCTTATTTCCTCAAGTTTTAAATTTATATCAGCATACATTTTACTTATTAGCTCAAACATCTCATCTTCCATTAATTTCACTAACTAAATATTATTATATATCATAATCTTTAATTTTCTCAAAATCAGAATCCTCTATATTATTATTATCAACAATGCTACTAATCAGCTTATTTGAATTTTATCCAATCTATCAAAATATAATTAAAAACACCTGATTATGTAAATAAAATTACCATCAATCCCATATGTAAATTTCCTCCCATTAACGATATTATGTTAATAACATTCATAATTTATTCATAAATTATGACATCATAAGCATAAATTATATTCATCATCTAAAAGCTAAATAAACATAATATCAACGAAAAGGAGGAAATTTAATGAACAAAAAGATGAAAGCAATATCCATAGTACTGCTTTTCATTCTATTCTTCACACTGCTTCCAACCCAATCTCTTGCACAGGAAATAACCAATTCTATTAACCTTAGTAATATAATCGATACACCACCAGTTGTGGAAGCAAGTAAACCAGAACCTAAAATAGTTGAAGAAATAACTGATAAACGTGAGAAAAATGTTAAACATTTTCTAAAAGAGGATATGACCCAGGAAGCCGACGTATATCCAACAGCGGTTCACTACTTAAGTAATGGTAAATGGAAGGACATAGATAATACTTTAATTGATGAAAAGGATGAGGATAATAACGACGTTATTGGAAACAAGGACAACAGCTATAAAATAAAAATAGCAAAGAATACTAGTTCAAATAAACTTGTTAGAATAACAAAGGATAAGTATGAAATATCCTGGAACATGGAGAATGTTGCACAATTAAAATCACAGGTAGTACCAGTTGATACAAGCTTAATGAATTTAAAATCTGAAAATGAAAAAAGAAGAACCATGTCAAAGCTATCATCAACGGTTAACTTTTTAAACATATCTCCAGGTACAGATTTACAATATATTGTAGAGCCAGAAGGAGTAAAAGAAAATATACTAATCAATCAAAAGGTTGATAATCCTGTATATAAATTCAACATCAATACTAAAAACCTAACAGCAAAGCTTCAAGATGACAAATCTATAATTTTCTATGACATCTCTGATTCCTCAAAACAAATATTCAAGATTGATAAGCCATTTATGTATGATAAAAATGGCGAACAAAGCAAGGACATAAGTGTAACCCTCGATAAAGTTGATAATGTATATATTTTAACACTTACTCCAGATAACAATTGGTTGAATAGCTCAGACAGAGCTTATCCTATTGTAATAGATCCACAGGTTACAACCTCCCTGGATAAAGCTAATATACATGATGCCCATGTAACCGAAACCTATCCAACAACCAACTATCAACAAAGCTATATGCTTAAAACTGGTGTAGGCAGACATAGAACATATGTAAAATTTGACTTACCTGCATTATCAGCAGGAGATATGGTAATAGATGCAAAATTTGATGCTACACTTTTAAGCTCAAACCCTGACTACCGTCAGGTAGATGTTCACAAGGTATTAGCAGACTGGAATGATTCAACAATAACCTGGAATAACATGCCTGGGTATAACACAGCTAAAATTGAGGATTACCAGAATGTTAAGGATATGGATACACCATATTACTGGGATGTAACAGGCATTGTAAAGGATTGGTATCAAACAGGGAATAATTATGGTCTTATGCTTAAAAACCACGATGAAACAACTGGTTACGTTGAATACTACTCAACAGATACAAACCTTGCTTATCAGCAATATAGACCTAAGGTAACAATAAGCTATTTAAATAACTCAGGTCTTGAAGGCTACTGGACATATCACTCTCAAAGTATAGGAAGAGCAGGTACGGCTTATGTAAATGACTATAATGGAAACCTCATATATACTCATAATGATTTAGCTTTGAACGGAAACAAGCTGCCTATTGCTTTAAATCATGTATATAATACAAACGAATGGGGAAAGGGTGTAGGCCAAGGTTTAGGCTGGAGATTAAACCTTTACCAGGAGCTTGCACTAGTTAATATAGATAATACCCAGTACTATATGTATACAGATGAGGATGGCACTAAACATTACTTTATATATGATTCAGAATTAGTTAAATACAAGGATGAATCAGGGCTGGATCTAACAATGGTAAAGAATGCTGATGGAACCTATACAATTACTGATAAGGGTGGAAATAAGCACTTCTTCACAGCATCAGGATATTTATTCAAAGTACAGGATAACAATTCAAACACAATGAATATAACCTATACGGGGGGAAGAATAACAAGTGTTACGGACGGTGCTGGAAGAGTAACAACCCTTGAATATAATGTAGATAAAACATTACTGCTTAGCATTACAGACCCAGCAGGGAGAATAACAAAGTATGACTATACAGGAAACTACCTAACAAAGATAACTTACCCTGATGATAAAATAACAACCATCAGCTATGATGCAAACAACAGACTTTCAAGTGTTGCGAGCCCTGATGGATATAAAATGATATATTCATATACTCCAGGTCAGCCCTATAGAGTAAATAAAGTACAGGAAACCCATACTGATGGAACCCAAGGTCAGACAATGGATATAACCTACGGTTATAACGCAACAACCTTTAAAGACAGTCTTGGGAGAAAGAACACATATATATTTAACTACTTCGGAAACACCACAAGTATTAAAGATGAGGACGGAAGTGCTGAATATTATAAATATATTGCTGATGGTGGAAATAAAAACAAGCTTTCAAGTTCATCAAAGCTTCAAAAATCAACATTAAGCTACCTGAAAAACCATAGTGGCGAAGCCGCAACAGACTGGATTGGAAGCTATTACACGGGATCAACTGGCTCTACTGCATTTGATGGTGCACAGAAGTATATGGGCAACCAGTCCCTAAGAGTTATAAAGACTAATACTACAAGCAGGCAGTATTATGGACAAACCCTAAGCCTTGAAAAAGGAAAGACCTATACCTTTTCATCATATGTAAAGACAAATACTGTATCTAATATCAACAATGGAGGTGCAGGACTATTTGTACTTTATCAGAATAGTGCTGGTACATGGCAGACAGTTGATACTGCTGAACACATAACTGGAACTCAGGATTGGCAGAGAATGGAGGTTAGCTTTACAATCCCAGCTGACTCTGCTTCAACTACAGTATATGCAAGAGCTGGGCTCCTAAATGAATCAGGAACTGCATGGTTTGATG
>JBEQBT010000153.1:0-8057 GCA_041639705.1 Clostridiaceae bacterium
TGACTGTTTCAAAAGTTTAAAAAATTCTCTTAAAAAAACTCCCCTTGGCATTAAAAAGGCAGCAGCCATATTATTAGCTTGCCATTCAACCCAGTCAAGTTCTGAAAAATTTTCTGTATAGGTATCATTATCGTATCTGGTAATATCCATATCCTCTATAAAAGTTTTTAGACATTTAATATATTTATATTGAACGTTATCCTGTGCAGTATTGGGAAACCACTTATATTTTATAAACATGTCTTTGTGAAGTATCCAGTGGCCTAATTCATGGGATAAGGTAAACCGATATCTATGGTATAATTTTTTATCATTTATTAATGAGTTATCAATAATTATTGTGCTTTGTATAACCTCAATTTTTTTATTTTTCTCCTGGTATTTATCATATACTTCTACATACCCATCATCAAATATTGTCATTCCTAAAATAGACAAATCTGGTGTTAAATCTTTAAAATCTAATTCCAATTTATAATACGTCTCTATAATATGCTCAATAGGTACTTCTTTCCCTTTAATAGTTAACTGCTTATTATAGTTATTCAAAATATCAGTAGCAATACTGTCAATTTCATTTAAATTTATAATAGGCAACCCACTTTCTTTGACTCTAATATTCAAATTATCACCTTATTTATCAGTATTATATTTTTCTATTGCTTCTTTTATTACATCTATTGGAACATTGCTGTCCTTTACTTTGCGCAATAAGACTCTCGCATTTTCGTTATCAATTAAAAACTCTGATAAATCAGAGGGCACTGAATTCCTTGTAGCTCCAGCGAGATCAAATAAATAATATAGCTCATCATCTTTTATTACTAGGATTTTTGCTATTTCGTTTAATTTATCCTTATCTGGCGCATACCTCCTTCCTTTTTCAATATCGCTCATATAGGATGGTGCAATATCCAGTTTTGCAGCCATATCCCTTAATGTTATTCCCTTTTCGATCCTTTTTGCTTTAATATATTCTCCAAAACTTGTATTCATTTAAACCTCGCTTCCACCTGTTCGCAATTAAGCTTACAAGTTAATATTATCATTATGTCTAAATTTTGTAAATAGAAAAACTATAATTTTTTTAATCAATATTCATTAATACTGATTAAAATAGACTCAATTGCTCTTGAATGATTAATTGTTCTTTGTAATTTTCAGTATTGTATTTACAATAAAAATAATTAAATATTTTTTCATAAGTTTTTTCTCCTATACCATCCAATGTGCTTATCTTCCAAAACCTGTTTATTGGAAGAATATTTTTAATATCTTCACTTTGTTTATTATTTAATTTCAATTCAGTTTTGAACTTTTCTAATTTTAAAGAATTAATCTCATCAACCATCTTTTTTTCTATACCTTCAGCATATTGCAGATCATCTAAGCAAATTATTATTTCTATATCTTCAAGTTCATTGAAGTATTTTTCCATGACTGGTCTTACTAGTTCCCATTTCAGTCCACCATTGTTAGTACCCAGCTTTGGAAATGCAATCGATGTAATGCTTGCCCTTTTATAGTTATGAGAAAAGTATTCTAATCCATCTTCTATCCACTCCATTTTAGATGGAGCTTTCCAGTGATTTTTAGTAGGAAAATTTAATATTTCAATTTTATCTAATTTATGCAATCTTGGTCTACCTATTTTGTATTCCCCATTATTACACATTTCTTTATACTTTTTAAACATTTCTGGATACCTTAATTTAAATTCCAATGCAATACCTGCACCCATAACTCCAAAGCAGTTTACTGTGTTTACTAAAGTTTTTGCATTAGTATTAAATACTGTCCCATTATAATACTTTAACAAAATATTTCCTCCTTACCTAACAACAATTTCTTCAACGCATAAAATATTATTAAGATAGATCTTCATAATATCTCCACTTAATGGTTTATAATTGAAAACTAATTTAGCATTGATAGCTTCTTCTAATCGGTCTGTTTCATTGTTTAATTCATTTTTAAATCTAATATCTAGTAGCTTATCAAGCAAATTTGTTTTCTTCTTACCCTTCCCATCTTCTATCTCATATGAAATACTATAATTCCATAATGGTCTTTTTAACCAAATTGTTAATGCCAATATATTAGTTGAATAATCAATTTTATACTTTTTAATATAGTTATTATATCTCCAATCAATAATTAGCAAGTTATTTTTATCCGAAAAATAGTTTTCATTTACAATGAATTTATCATTTTTTCCCCATAATCTAATAGCTTGTTTTAAATCAGCTTCTGATCTAAATATTATATTAGTAAGATATTTTAATTTTACTGGAGTTTTACTTAGTAATTCAGCATGTCTTTTATTTATAATATAATCTCTAGCTTCAGGTTGAAACCAAGTACTATGGAATATACTTTCCCAATCCATGCCATTAAAGAATTCTATAGTATTATCAATTGGTGAATTTGTAGCATTTCCATTGGAAAACAAAGTATCATTATCATAAATAAGTTCTTCAGAAAAAAGCAAGTAAACTGGGCGTGGTATATGTATTTTACTTGAATATTGAATAGGCTTAATACCTTCATTATCATACAATGTTGGTGTTTTTGGTCTATAATAAAATCTGGTACAGCTATGCACAAATTCGTTTGCTTTATTAATAATTTCACTGTTTGCACCATCTAAAAATTGCATATTATTGTCTAGGCACAATTTTCTACCTGAAAGCTCACCAGCACGAAAAATTGATTTCAGATTAGTGAAATCAGTAAAATGCCACAGCCCTTGAAAATTATATTTTTCCTTTAATTCATTAATTTTTAACTTAATTTCACTTATATTTTCTTTATTAATACTATATTTAACTTTATATTTTTCTATATTGCTCTTTTGTTTTTCATCAACTTTTTTCTGTTTTATTTCTTCTTTTCGTTGAGCATCAATTACCTTCTGATTCTCTTCCTCTTTCTGAATGTCAATCTTTGCTTGTATAAATTTTTTTTGTTCATTTTCTTGTTTTACTTTTTTCTCTTTCTCGCAGAATTCCAAATATTCATTACATGTTTTGTAATCTTTATTTGAATGCTCCTTTTTGTAATAAAGTACCCTTCCAAAATCATAAAAATTAAATTCTAACATACCTTGAGTTATAGTATCAACATTAATGCCACATTCATTAAGGTTTTTTACTATTACTTCCCCTAGATATTTGTGATACAAAGTATCTCCAATATTGATGTTAGGAATCATATCATGTACCCCCCATCTATTAAATATGTAACCCACAAATTTTAAAAGGCATTCATCAAAAAATTTTGCCCATATTAACTTGATTAAAGCAACATAATTTTGTTAAAAAAAATTCAGAATAATGCTCATATCTTGCTTTAGTTGGGTTATATTAAACCTAATAAATGCATGCTTTGTATAATTAATAACAACATATTTAAAAGAAGTTTAACTGCCACTGCTACTTTATTTTTAAATTTATTAATAAATTTCCCTCATCTATTCCAGCTCAAATATCTTCCTAGTCAGATCCTCCGGACTAACATAAAATATCAACGAAACCTTACTCTAAACCTCTAGTGATAGAGTAATTACATCAGGTTGATTTGAAATTGGCAAGTATATGATCTTTGCTCCCTGCTCTATAATATAGCTTATTTTTTCATTTAAATTACTTACCTTTATAAGGTTCCCATTGACAGTAAAGCTCCCTATTACCACAGTTTTAGATTTTATAACCTTGCTTATAAAAATAGATATCATGCTTAAATAAAAAGCTACTCCAATTTCCTGTTACCCCCAGATGAATTTTCATCTATAAGCTGAGTTATATAATTGTATTCTTCTAACTTTGTCTTAACCCCCATATTGTTTGAATTCGCTTTAATGTAGTTGAATACATTTTTAATTGTATCCTTTGCTTCCGAAGAAGGTCTAACTTTTCATTAAGGCTTACATTATAGAATTACGAAATTAAGTATTGCAGAAAATAAACAGGAAGTTTAATACTTTTTTAAAACTATTAAGAATACCTTTTTATAGCTACTATATATTTAAAGTTCTCAAGAATTTTATCACTAGTGACGCTTGCCTAGTGTATGTTTAATCTGAAACTTTATATAATTAGCCTTACCCCTTTTATTTCACTACATAAAAAATTATATCCAAGTTATTTAAACACATTTCTATAAATAAATATAATAAATGATGTAAAATCATTAAATAAATGCCCTCTATAATAGTAACATGTTAGCATAATTCTCAATATTTCCCCAAATAATCCTAGTTCCATAATACTCCTGGCAATCCTACTCCACGAAGCCACTAACCCGACTACACTTGCTTACACAGCTCTTCGTTAAAACCTTACATGAAAATTATTTTTTGCACATGCAACTGGCGGTTACTTCATAAGATTAATGACATTAGGAACTTATTTATAGTTACTTACTCATGTGCTTTTATATTGTTAATATACCTTCCTGTGTAATCTTTTTGAATTTTTCATCCAATTTCAAAAGTAATTTCACTGTTAGGCTTTCAAAACTATTATTATCCACTTCTTCTTTAATAAATGAAAAGCCCGTATTTGCCATATTTTGTGCAATTGTATAAACCTTTTCCTTGTCGGTTAACTCCTCAATCTTATCAAGTTCTGGTAATACAATTGAGTAAATTAGAGCCATATCCTCGTAATTCATATCCTTTTCAAGAAACAAAGCTTCCTTTATTCCTGTAAAGCTTGTTGGGCAATCTACTCCCAAGGTCATGGCGTACATAAATAAATCCTTTTGGTTATCAAATTTTAAATATTTATTACTTTTGTTAATTCCTCTTACAAATTCTATTTTATTTTTATCAACATATAATCTATCTTGATCCGCCATTAAAAACACCTCTTTTCAACAAACTCTTCATTTGATAAAGTCAATTCATATTTGCTACTTGCACAAGGTTCGAAGACATCACGAACTTGAACAGAATACTCATCCTCTGTTAAGTATAGTATAATTTGTTTTTCTCCGCTAATATCTCTTAACACTTTAGCAAATTTATCACGTAAAATTCCTGAAATACGTGAAATTGGGGTATCAATTACCAACGGAGCATCAAAACCTGACTCCCTATGCAATGCTAAAGTAAATGATAATGCTAATATTTCTCTTTCTGCAGCACTACAAGTGCCTAAGCATTCATATCCATCTACGTTTAATAATGAAATCAAATAAGATTCACTCAATTGAACATCACTAAAAGTAGCCTCCTTCCAGATCAGCTTAAAGAAGACAGCATTCATCTCGTTGCTAATTTTTTCCCTTACACCATCTTTAATTTCAGCAATAATCCCTCCTACAACAGAAGTAGCTTTTTCTGCTATATCTTTCTCACTAATTAAAAGATTTTGTTTTTTATCTTTATCTAATTCTTTATCCAATTGGGTCTTTAAATTTTTGCATTCATCATCTTTCTTCTTATAATCTTCTTCTGCAATAATAAGGTCTCTTCCCAAACTTTTTACAAGATCTTCATATTTTTTTCTTTCAGCATACAGTTTTTTAATATAATCCTTATCTGTATATTTCTCTACAATACTATCAATCTCATTATGTTTTGTTACAGCTTTCTTCTTTTCTTCATCAATTCTTTTTAGGTTATCCATTATTAGCTTACGATCAACGGGAAAATTAGACGCTGCCCTTATTAGTGATTGGATATTACCTCTTATAGTTGATAGCAAATTAGCAGATTCATTATTCAACTCGTACTGAGTAATAAGAGTTTCAATATTTACAGTTGCCTGTCCGTCTAATGGTCTTCCACAAATCAAGCAAGTATGCTCTGTTAACATTTTCTTCAGTTCATCTTTATCAATTTTAGGAGGTAATTGATTGTTTTCCTCCTTTTTTCGGATAACTAAATACATACTTTTTAATCGTGGTAAAGCGTTGAAAATGATTGTATATTTTTTTATCATTGATTTTAATGCTTCATCATAACCAATTCGCTCGCTATCTAATTTTATTATTTGCTCAGATAATTTATCTCTTTGTGATTCTAAGTCGGCGATATCCGGTTCATCGCCTAAAGAGTCACAGCATCGTTGATTTTCAACTTTTGCAATATTAAGCTGTTTATTACAATCTTCCATGCGTTTATTTAAATCAACTAGAGCCCCTACGGCTTCCTCATATTTGTCATTTATTTCTGTTATCTTAGGATTAAGTTTTGCAGCATCTTTCCTAAGATCGGCACTGATTTTACTGAGATTGGTATGCATTGCATTTAACAAATCTATCTGCGATATCTCAAAGATAGAATTTTCAACATTAACTCCAGTTTCATCAGTAAAATATGTATCCAATTGCTCTCCATCAAAGAAGAAGAATTTTCTAATTCGTTTTGGTACAAACTTATTCACATATTTATCTGCTTCATCACCTTCAAAAATTTCTGCGCAGGATCCATCTAAACAAGAAATTGCTTTCCAACTTTTATTCAATATATATTCCTTTTTTTCTTCTGTTTTTCTAATGGTCCATGTTCTTTCAAATTTTACAATTCCATTTTGAACTTCGATCTCAATACTAACTAAAACTTCTTCTGTTTCACCGCCATCCATATTTCTGAATGCACCTAAATTAATAAGTGGTAAAGCTTTAGATTTTATTCCAATATGAGGCTCATCACCATATAAACACCAATTTATAGCATTTAGTAAAGTAGTCTTGCCAATACCATTCTCTGCTAAGATAAAGTGCAAGTCACAATCTGTCTTCTTTGTAAAAGTTAATTCTAGGTCTTTGTATTGCCTAAAATTACGCATCTTTACATTATTAATTCTCATCATCAGCACTTTCCTCCTTTGCATATTTATGAATTATTTCTCTGTAACGATCCTTCCACCATCCCTTATCTTCTAATTGGAACTGAAATAACTCTCTTAACATTTTTTTCATATTTTGATCATCAACACACTTTTCATTGATCTTTTCTGAAATCTTCTCAATCCCCATCTTTTATCCCTCCTACAAAAATGAAAATACATCTCTAACAATTTCCGCACTATTAACAGCATTATTAGAAATCTCAAACACTCTTACCATTTCTTTTTCAAAAATCCTTTTTTCAAGTGCTCTTAGATCCGGGTTCATCCTATTATAGTTAGGAACTATAATAATATCATAGAGTGTTGCTTCTTCTTTTCCGGGATACCTTCTAATAATTCTACCAATACGCTGCACATATTCTCTTGGATTGGAATTACTTGCTAATAGAATTGCAGTTTCTGCACTTGGTATATCTAGTCCCTCATCCAAGCACTTAATTGCTAACAGAACCTGATAATCATTCAATTTAAATTTATCAATTATATATTGCCTTTCTGTCATTCTATTGTATTTTTTTAAAGATCTCTTTCCTTCTTTTTCTGTATATTTATGAGCATGAATATGTCGATTACTAACAATCTCTATCGCTGTTTGCATTTGTTGATCAGAAACAAATATTATTGTGTCCTTTATATCCTTTCCTATCTTATCCAATATCTTTTCTAATTCAGCATATTTATTAAAAGCACTTTTATGAATGCTTGCTCTTAAAAACATCAGGTTTTCTAATTTAGCAACTGCATCTTCATCGGTCTTTGCCTTATTGTAAAGCCAAGTAATTTTTTTTGAAAGACTATTATATTTTTCCATTTCCTCATCTGTTAAGGTCGTAAAAATAGGAATATATTTATAAGGCGTTAAATATGTTTTGTTTGTTAAAGGGTTAATAGTAGTAAGTGCATCTTTAATTGTAAATTCAAACTTCTCTTTTCCAAAATACTCTTGTAATTTTTTAGTACCAGATTCATCAAACCATCGATCTGGTGTAGCACTCAGGCCTAATCTATAGTCATAAATATCTAATAATCCCTGAGACCTCTTTTGTGATCCTAATCCATGCACTTCATCGCCAATAAGCATATATTTTGTATTATACTTATTTTCTGTTACAATCCGCATAAAATCACTTCCAGCAAATGTATCAAATGTAGCATACACTACACAAGTTTCAGTCATTCCTGCAGCCATGGCAAGCA
>JBEQBT010000154.1:0-8023 GCA_041639705.1 Clostridiaceae bacterium
TTCTCTTTTATCTATTTCCTTGAAATAGTTGTTTATCTCCATAGCTATTGTCTTTCCTTTCTGACTCAATATGTATAATGATAAATCTTGGAATGGCATTTTTCTATTTCTAGTGAAATTGTTAGTTTTTAATTTTCCTAATTCCTTAATTCTTGGAGAATTAAGTTTTTCAAAAGTTTCCGTGACCCTATCGTATGCTGTAAATTTGATATTTGAGTTGTTTAAAACTGCATTATCCATATACATCACACCTTCGTAATTAATATATGGAATATATTCTACATAAAATTGAAAAATCCTTTTTGGTTTACATAAATCAATAATATTCTTTATCATTAATAGTATTACAATAATTATATAATATTTTAGAAAATTTAAATACAAAAAGTGGAATCTACTCCTTTAACAGATGATTCCACTTTCTAATGATTATTATTTCATTTTTTCCTTAAGTTGATGACATTGGGTCAGTCCCCATTGTGGGGCGCAAAGCGACCCACTTTAAGTATAAAGTTTTTTGGCCTTCCCTTAAATCAACTTGTTTAAACTTAGCTGTTGTACACTTGTCATCGCAATTACTACAAGCAGATTTGCTTACAAACCTTGTTGCAGATTTATTTTCCAAGTATGCAGATTTATTTAATATCTTCCCTCTTGGACATGTGACGGATTCTCCGTTTTCATTTAAGGTAAAACATTTTTCACTTGGGCAATTCTTAACTACTTCAACTACTTCGATTTCTATGTTTTTATTTGCATATGCTGTTGGGATAATACCTGTTTCCAAGCACTTCTGGATATCTTCAGGCTTTGTAGAATTAAGCATTTCTGAAGTTATTTCTGATTCTTTATACGCCAATGTAATCTCACATTCTGTAACACCATTTTTAAGAGCCACATTTGGAATTATACCGGCTTTTAAGCATTCTAACATATCTTCTTTACTTTCATATCCATTATCCGTAACCACTTCTAAAATTTCAGCTCCCAATGCATCTTTCGCCCTTTTGGCGCCCTTGTATAATAGCCCAATATCGTTACAGTTATTTGTAACATCAAAATCCACAATCATGTGATTGCCTGCATCTACTGCTGTTTGTACATTGTAACATACATCAAATCCACCGCTATGAGTACGCATTAATCTTGATTCAGGATCAACAAATGATTTTTGAGTTTCATTCTTTTCATTCATCTCTTTTAAGTATTCATTATACGTTTCTTTTCTTAATTCTAACTGTTCTAGCTTTTCCTGCAATTCCTCTTTTGTAAAGTCTTTTATATCATCTTCATTTTTATCATATTTGTCAAGCTCTTCAAGGTATTGATTCACGTTCTTTTCTATTCTCTTTAGTTTATCTTCCAACTTTGATATTGTTAAATTGTTGTCCTTTGAATTTACAGCTCGAAACTTGCTGCCATCTATTGCTACCAGTTCTCTTGTGTATAAATTTAACTCCATACATACTTTTACAAATGCACGGAATACTTTTTTTAGGGCTTTTGAGTTATCTTTTCTAAAATCCGCTATAGTCCGAAAATCAGGTATCAGTTTGCAAAGCAACCACATTACCTCAACGTTTCTTCTACATTCAGCCATAAGCTTTCTTGATGAACGTATCTTATTAAAATATCCATAAATGTACAGCTTCAATAAGTATCTTGGGTCATAACTGGGACGTCCTTCCCTTGCTGGGATAGCATTTTTAAAACCTACGTCGATCAAATCAAGCTTATTCACAAATGCATCTATAACTCTCACTGGATTGCTTTCAGATACATATTCATCAAGAGTTTCTGGAAATAATATCATTTGACCTCTATCATCACCAATTATATATCCCATAAACAGCACCGCCATCTCACTTATATTTAACAACCTCATTATACCATAAACCCCTTGATTTTACAAGGTTTAGACCAGTTTTGCTGTCGCTTTTTATACTTTTTTAATGTTTAACTCCGTTGCATAATTCGTTGTAGAAAGTCGCTAATAAAAAAATTATCTATTGCAAGATATATCATCGAAATCGAACAGGTACCCTCGAAACTGATACCTGTTTATCATAGTTTTGGGACAGTCTGGGGCGCGAAGCGACCAGTTTGTTTTTCCATCCTTGGGATTAATTCTAGATGCAAGCTCACAGGCTGGATCTTTTAAACAATTTCTCAAATTTTACCACATATTTATATATCAACAAAGTCCACTTCATATCCATTTGGGTTACTCTTTTGCCATCTCCATGAATCCTTGCACATGCCTTCAAGATTTTTCTCAGCCTTCCATCCTAATTCAACAAAAGCTTTTTCAACATCAGCATAGCAGGTGTCTATATCCCCAGGTCTTCTCTCTGCTATCACATAGGGAATTCTTTGACCTGAAGCTTTTTCAAAATTCTTTACAATATCAAGTACACTATAGCCTATACCTGTTCCAAGATTGTATGCCTCCACTCCTGTTATAGTCATAACCTTTTCCAAAGCCTTCAAATGCCCCTTAGCCAAATCAACTACATGTAAATAATCCCTGACACCTGTGCCATCATGTGTATCATAATCATTACCAAACACAGAAAGTCTTTCTCTTTTTCCACCTGCAACCTGGGTAACATAGGGCATTAAGTTATTTGGTATACCACTTGGGTCTTCCCCTATTCTACCGCTTTCATGGGCTCCAATCGGATTGAAATATCTAAGAAGAGCTACTCCAAAGGAGCTATCAGAAACATACACATCTTTTAAAATCTGTTCAATCATTAGCTTTGTGCTGCCATATGGGCTTGTATTAGAAAGAGGCATATCTTCTTTTAATGGAGAAATATTTTTCATACCATATACTGTAGCAGACGAGCTAAATACCATTTTCTTTATTCCGTATTTTTGCATAACCTCACAAAGTATAATCGTCCCTGCAATATTATTATGATAATATTTTAGAGGTATTGATACTGATTCACCCACAGCCTTAAGCCCTGCAAGGTGGATAACTGCTTCTATCTTATTTTCAGAAAATATCCTCTCCAGACCTTCCCTGTTTAATAGATCCTCCTTGTAAAACTTTAGTTCCTTATTTGTTATTTCCTGTATTCTCCTTAATACTTCTGGTTTACTATTAGAAAAATTGTCAACAGCAATTACTTCATAGCCTGAATTTAAGAATTCCACACAGGTATGACTTCCGATATAGCCTGTACCACCAGTTATTAATATAGCCATAATATAACCCCCTGACTTTATCTTAATTCTATTTTCAAACTCGCTTTAATTTATTTGCCAAATGTCTATGTTTTGCTATTATATACACCAAAGTTAATGCTAATGCAGCTCCACAGGTGTCAATAAGCACATCAGTAAAAAGTGATGTTCTGCTCATTACGTACATCTGGTGCAGTTCATCAAACCCAGCATAAAGTGAAGAAAAAGCTAAGGATATTTCATACCTATGGTTAATTCTATATAGTGCTAATACATTCAAAATGAGCAGACCTAAGACAGCAAACTCAAAGAAATGCATGTTCTTTCTAAAGTAAGCATTTATACTAACCTTACCCACCTGGCTATTCATATCCACTCCGGTTTGTTCCTTCACTACCTGAATAACCTTTTGATTAGGTTTTCCATCACTAGCACCAAAATCAGTTGACATGAGAAATATAAATCCCATCCAAAATAACAGCAGTGCTATAGAGAAAATCTTTTTATAACCAAACTTCATACCACAACTCCAAATTCTCATGAATTTTATTTTATCCTACTTGTATTATAACAATTACAAAAGGGAAATCAAACACAAAATAGGAATAAGCAAATGCCCATTCATCAAAATGTAAAAAAATCCAGTGGCTCTATTTTTTTGAGTTGCTGGTTTCCTATTTTTCAATTGTTAAATTTTGAATTAACCGCCCCCAGGAGTTCTTCCAAGAAGTGGGTGGAGGGAAGCGGAACCCAATTTCACTTGCTACATTTCTTTTAATGATATGTCGATGTTATAATTAGTTTTATAACATTTCGCTAAATAGAAGTTTAGTATAATGCAAAAAACCAGTATCTCAATTTTTGAGTTACTGGTTTTCGATTTCTCTATTGTTACATTCTGTTGATTACCAATGGAAAGTCCCGCCCGACAGGTCTTGCTAGTCTCTGGACAAGTTACCCCCGGGTGACTTTCCAAGAAATGGGTGTAGCTCAGCAGAACCCGTTTCTTGGTTGCTACGTGCACGCAAAGGCTTGGGCTTGCTATGCAATGGCGCCAGTCCGATTGGACTTGCTTAGGATGTCTACTTTTTTTTGAAGGTCATTTCAGGTTTTAATTTTCTTATCGACATTATTCTTTATTTTTTGGAGGGGTCAGGCCCCTTTCCTTTGCTGGACGCAAAGCGACCAGCTTGCTTTTCATTTTTTGGAGGGATCAGTCCCTCTTGTAGGGCTCAAAGCGACCCACTTTCACATTTCTTTTAAAGATGTGTCAATGTTATAACTAGTACTTTCTAAATAAAATGTATCTGGACTTAAATCTGCACCACATTTCCATTCTATAGTTCCATCTTCTATTGTAAAACTATTAAATTCTTTATCTTCTTTTAACGGCTTAAAAATAGGATATTTAAAATATGGTTTTAAATCAAATACTTTTACTTCACCATTTAAAAATGTAATTAATAACAAATAATCATTCATAGCTTTCGCTTCTTTTACATTTGGACTTTGCATCGGAACACCTCCTTATATTTGCTTCGGTTCTATTCTCTCTATAAATTCACCTGCAACTGCATTATTCCACCTATCCCAGATTTCTTCCCTATGTATCAGCATCCACGCTTTCATCAATTCCTTTTGCCGCTTGCTTAATCTTCCTTCAAGTATCTTTCCATTAGCTATAGCAATAGATGCACTTGTACCATCGCTTATTATAACATGAAAATGAGGTTCTTTATGCTTTTGTATATCCCTTGGATACATCTTAATCTTTATATCTTCAAATCTTGCAAGTTCACCCATTATAATACCTCATTAAAATTCGTTTTCTTATTTAAATTGCAACCTATTAATGACGAATAATCCATTTGCTTTATTAAATTTTCATCAATAAGATCAAAAGGACTGTGATCAATAGATATATTTTTTTAATAAATGAATATTTAACAAAAATAATATCACCCTATCTAATATTATTATATCATGTCATTTTTATTTTGTAAGCTACGACTCAATTATTAAAATTAAAAAAACAAATCCAATAATATTTCTATCACCAGATTTGTTTTTATATTTGGAATTCCTTTATAATAAAGCTTTAATTTTCTTATCGACATTATTCTTCATTTTTTGGAGGGGTCAGTCCCCCTTGTGGTATCTACAATGAAGTGCTTTTATTATATGTTCTTTTCGTATTTTTGTAGATTCATCTATATCAGCAAAAGTCCTTGAAACTCTTAGAAATTTATGATAAGTTCTTGCACTATATCTAAACTTATCATAGGACATTCTGAGAATCTTTTCGCTTTTACTATCTAGCAAACAATATTCTTTAATAAGAGCAGGTGTCATTTGGGCATTACAATTTACCCTACCTTTACCTTTATACCTCTCAACCTGTATTTGCCTTGTCTTTTCAACTATTTCCTTTAATTCCTTAGAACTTCTCCCTTCCTTATAATTAGATAAATCCATAAAATTAACTGATTGAACATATTTTTGAATATCTATTCTATCAAGAATTGGTCCTGAAATTCTATTTCTATATTTCAGAACTTCATAGTCACTACAATGACATCTTGTCTCTCCATAATATCCACATGGGCAAGGATTCATTGCTGATACCAACATAAAATTTGCAGGATAACTATTTGTGTATTTTACTCTAGATATCGTTACAATCCTATCTTCCATAGGCTGCCTCAATGCTTCCAAGGTTAATTTATTAAATTCTGCGATTTCATCTAAAAAAAGTACCCCATTATGAGATAGGGATACCTCACCTGGCTTTGCATAATTACCTCCACCAACTAAAGAATTCATGGAAGCATTATGATGCGGTGCTCTAAATGGTCTTTTTTCAATTAAACTTCCTCTATTTTTAAGTAATCCTGCTACACTGTAAATACGAGTTACTTCAAGAGCTTCCTCCTCCGTCATAGAAGGTAATATTGTTGGAATTCTTCTTGCAATCATGGATTTACCACACCCTGGTGGACCGGCATAATTATATTGTGACCCCCAGCAGCTGCAGCAACAATAAAATCAATTATACTATCTTGTCCCTGTACATCTTTGAAATCCAATACGTTTGTATCAATATTTACAGTATGTTCAATAATGTCTGATGGAAACTGATATGTATCCTTATCCTCCAAAAAATTTATTACTTCTTTAATGGTTTTAAAAGCGAAAACATTCAACCCACTTACCAACTTTGCTTCTCCAAAGTTTTCACTTGGCACTATAATATTGGATATGCCCTTTTTTCTTGCTTCTATAACCATTGGTAGTACTCCTGGACATGGTCTTAATTCTCCATTCAAAGACAATTCTCCTATGAATCCATAATTCTCATAATCATCAAAGCTTATCTGCTTACTTTGTACTAATAAACCTAAAGCCATGCCTAAATCAAAGTGTGAGCCACTTTTTTTAATGTCACATGGAGCTAAGTTTATTACTATTTTCATTTTAGGAAACTCATACTTTTCATGATTAATAGCAACTTCTAATCTTTCTTTTGCTTCCCTTATTGCTGCATCTCCTAGTCCGACTATAGAAACTGAAGGCTGTCCATATATTGTATCTGTTTCTATCTTTACAACATAGGCATCTATTCCTAATATTGCAAAACTATTTAATACTGAAGCCATTAAATCACTTCCTCACCTTCACTTATAATTTTTTTGATACCAATTTCTACATATTCTTTATAAAGTTGTCTTCTATTTCCTTCATTAAAATATAATAAAATACTTTTAGGTTGAATAATCTTTTCTTTCTCAAATCCAATAAACATATTATAACTGCTCCATTTGTATTCCTCAGGCTTCTTAACCATTTTTGCCCTGACAGGATTTAAATGAATATACCTGCTGACATCGAGATAATATGCATCTGTTTTTATTGTTTCAGCCCCATATCGACCCTGAAATAAATGGCCAACATAATTATATTTTTCATTGAAATACTGAGCATAAAAGCTACTTATTCTTTTCATTAATTCACCAACAGGAGTGTCTGTTGTTTGTATTTGAATATGAGTATGATTTGACATTAGGCAATAGCATATTACTATATATTTATTTTTAAAATGCCCAAGAGCTTCCTCCATGCACCCTATATAGAACTCGTAATCTTCATCTTCCTTAAATATATCATTTCTGTGATTACCCCTAGAGGTTATGTGATAAACTGCATTGGGATACCACTCTCTATTTTTTCTTGCCATATATTCTATCCTCTCTATAAGTAATTATTATGATTATATCCAAATTTTGAATTATTAAAATCAAAAAAACAAATCCAGTAATATTTCTATCACCAAATTTGTTTTTATATTGGGAATTCCTTTATATTAAAGCTTTAATTTTCTTATCGACATTTTTCATCATTTTTTGGAGGGGTCAGTCCCAATGTCATCAACTTAAGGATAACTAAATAATTTTGCATCCAGATAAGTCAACGGCGCATAGATAATAAGCAATTAATTCAAAAGTTAATACCCAACTATTTACATGAGCAGAAAATACTAATTTATATACTGATAATTTTATTCATAACAAGTAGGCTATTAGTGCGTTCTTCTAATAGCCTGTTCCGATTTTTAGGAATATTTCGGAAGGTTAAATATTTCTCCTGATATTAGTCCTATGTTTGCTAGTACCGGTGTATGGTTTTCTAGGAAATTGTCGGCCTTTTCTAACGGGAACTAGATTCTCCAAGATTTCCTCCATCATATATTTATACATAAGCCTGCGCTTTTCTTCGTTCTCCTCTATAGCAATTTTTATCATGTATGTTCTAAATGTACCAACAAGAGTAT
>JBEQBT010000155.1:0-7992 GCA_041639705.1 Clostridiaceae bacterium
ATCCAAAGATGAATCATAGATATACTCAATGTCAGGTTTAATTCGTTCTGTAATTTCACTTGTTATCTGAACAAATTGACCTGGGTGTTCATTAGCTCCATATAAACTTACAGTTAAACTTGATTTACCCATGGCAGCATATATATATATAGGATATTTATTTGTATTTCTAAATTTAAAATCTATTACATCCCCTGAAATAGTTGCATCTCTTCCAACCCCCACATATGAAACAGCCAGTCCATGTTGTCTTCTCTCCACTATTTCCAAGTTGGATAGAAGTGTTGCATTATATATTGTAGAAGTCACCTGACATATTCCCCCTGCTAATCCAGGAACTATTGTTCCATTAATGATTACAGGAGCTTCCTTGTATCCCTTTGATATAACCCTTGGACCTAATGCCTTATTCATTGAGAAAACATCACCAGGTAATATTAATACTCCATTAGTTTGCTTTGAAGCAATTCTTATGTTTTCAGTCCTATTTATATCACTTGGTTTAAATACAGTAGTAAAGCTAGAAATCTTGGTGTTAATTTTTGAAAGCATGTCTCCCTTAACCTTTGCATTAATTGTCTCAGTAGGTACAGTAATATTATCTACTATTGATTCAGGTTTAACAGCCTCACTTATCATTTGCTCCAGACTTTTCTCATCTACCTTTATACCAACTTCATCTGGGGTAATTTTAAAGTTACTTCCATCAAAGGATATTTTTGCATCCTTTGGATCTCTATACACCTTTTGATTAACGTCCTTAATAACCTTACCTATTATACTTGTATCAAACATAAACTCCATTTCAATATTAACAGGTTCTTTTTTTAAAAGCAGTCTATTTCTAGTTTTATTAATGAAGCTTCCAGTCTTACCATATTCATATGCTGTGTTAACTGCAGTGTCAATATCATAATGGGCATTTAATTCCCTATACTGGAGTATATACTTATAATTCCCTGAATTTAAATTGATTATTTTGTTGCTTATAGTTTTATTAAATTTTTCTTCAAGAATTTTAATTGCATTATCTTTGGACATTCCACTTACATTTATATTATTGATACTTATTCCATTAAAAATATTTTTTTTGGCTAAGGAAGTGTTATAAATAATAACTCCTGCAGATGCAAATAAGGCAACAACAGCAAATATTGTTATATATAGGAGTACCTTAAGGCTCTTTCCCATTAGCTCCACCCCACTTCCATTATATATAATATTATACATTATATGTAATAAATGTATAAAATAAATGCTAAAACATAATAAAAATTATTTTAAGCTGTTTTGATTATTTAAACATATAATCGAATAAAATGCAGCTGAACAGCTAATAACCTTTAAACGTTTTAGCATTAATTTTGTACATTATTTAGCCTTTTCTTCGGCTAGATTATAGGTTTTACAATACTCCTTTATAGGGCAAATATCGCATTTAGGCTTTCTTGCAATGCAAACCTTTCTTCCATGCCAAATAAGCCAATGATGGGTTCTGGACCAATATTCCTGTGGTATATTTTTCATCAGGTCGACCTCGGTTTTTTCAACATCTTTTGCATCTGCAAGACCTAACCTGTTTGATACTCTAAACACATGTGTATCTACTGCAATTGCGTCCTTTCCGAATGCATTGGACAAAACTACATTAGCGGTTTTTCTTCCTACTCCAGGCAGCTTTGTTAGCTCCTCAAGTGTATCAGGTACTTCTCCATTATATTGGCCTACTATTTTTCTACTTGTGTTTATAATATTCTTAGCCTTTGTTTTATAGAACCCACAGGTTTTTATGTAACCTTCCAGTTCTTCCTGTGTTATCACTGCAAAATCTTCGGGTTTGTTATAAATTTTAAATAGTACCTCAGTAGCCTTATTTACTGTTATGTCAGTTGTTTGAGCAGAGAGCATTGTAGCAACTAAAAGTTCAAATGGTGTACCATAATCTAGTGCACAACCCATATCTCCATAATGCTTTTCCAACTTTTCCAGTATATTCATGGTATTATTCATTGGAGCTCCCGATTCTACCAAGGAGCAAAATTACAATATAGAAGACTAGTATTACTCCAAATATTCCTGCCATGGACTTCCACATAACATCCAAGGATTGAAAAAACACACTAAAAGCTTCCTTTGAAAATGGAATATTTCTTATTACTTTATCTTCAACCTCAAGCATCATTATTGAAAACATATTATTCCTCCTTAACTTAAAAGTGCAAGTATTAATCCACCTGCAATAACAGAGCCTATTTGACCTGCTACGTTAGCACTAATTGCATGCATTAACAGAAAATTTGATGGATCTTCTTTTTGTCCCATTTTATGTATAACTCTTGCAGACATTGGGAAGGCTGAAATACCTGCTGCTCCAACCATTGGATTTATCTTCTTTTTGAGGAAAATGTTAAGAATTTTAGCAAATATAACTCCTCCAGCAGTATCAAATATAAACGCAATAAGTCCCATTCCAATAATTATAAGAGTATCAATATTTAAAAATCCTTCGGCAGTCATTGTTGAACCTATTACTATTCCAAGTAGAAGTGTTACAAGATTAGCCAATTCATTTTGAGCTGCATTTGAAAGTTTGTTTAAGACTCCACATTCTCTAATTAAGTTACCAAACATCAAAAATCCGATTAACTCAACTGATGTTGGTGCAACAATTCCTGCAACTACAGTTACAATTATAGGGAATAATATCTTTGCTTTTTTGGAAACTCCCTGGGGTTTATATTCCATTTTAATTTTTCTTTCATTTTTGGTAGTAAGCATTCTTATTACCGGAGGTTGAATAATTGGTACTAGTGACATATATGAATAGGCCGCAACAGAAATTGGTGCAATCAAGTTTTTGGCAAATCTTGAAGCAACATATATGGATGTTGGACCATCAGCTGCACCTATTATTCCTATTGAAGCTGCTTCCTTTATGCTATATCCAAATAGTGCTGCAATAGCTATTGTAAAAAATATACCAAACTGTGCTGCGCCTCCGAATAAGAGCATTACTGGATTCTGCAGCAGTGGTGCAAAATCAATCATTGCTCCTACTGCAATAAAAATTAGTAATGGAAATAACTCTGTCATAATACCAGCATTAAACAATACCTGCAGGGCGCTTTCCGGTTGTGGTCCACCACCAGAGGTCATTATAGGAAGTGCAGGAATGTTTACAAGTATAGCTCCAAATCCTATTGGTAAAAGTAATGTAGGCTCATATTCCTTTTTTATCGCAAGGTAAATTAAAGTAGCCCCGATTATTAGCATAATAATTTTTTTAACTCCCAAGACTGTGATAAAAGTCATTATATCCCTCCTTTTTAGTTATCTTTCATACTCTTTGCATTGTAAAGTTTTATAAGACTATACATATTTAATATAAAGTTTAGCCCAATTCTTGAATCGAGTAAAACCTACAGAAAAACATAGGTAGGATAAACCTACCTATTATAAAACACCCATTTTTTTTGCTACCTTTTCATAAATATGAACTGCTTCATCCAACATATCCTTTGTATGAGCTGCAGTTACGATATTTCTAACTCTTGCAGTTCCTCTTGGTACAGTTGGAAATGCGATTCCAGAAACAAATAGACCTTCTTTATAGAGTTCATCACTGAACTGCATTGCCTTTGCTTCATTTCCAATTATTACTGGAGTTATTGGTGTTTCACTCCTGCCTATATCAAAACCTGTTTCTTTCATCCTTGATTTAAAGTACCTTGTATTATCCCATAACTTATCAACAAGTTCAGTGCTTTCTAATAATATTTCAATTGCTTTTATACATGCCCCAGCTGCTCCTGGAGTCATAGCTGTTGAAAATAGTAATGGTCTTCCTCTTAGCTTTAACCAGTCTATTAATTCCTTACTTCCAGCAACATATCCTCCAACAACACCAATGCCCTTTGATAGTGTTCCTATTTGACAGTCTACCCTTCCATATAAATCAAAGTGAGATACTGTACCACGTCCACCCTTACCTAATACTCCTGATGCATGTGCATCATCTATGTAAGTAAATGCTTCATATTCATCAGCTATTTTAACAATTTCAGGAAGCTTTACAATATCACCATCCATTGAGAAAACTCCATCAAATATAATCATAAGTTTTTTATATAATCCACTGTCACGTGCTTCTTTAATTACTCTTCTCAAATCATCCATATCATTATGCTTGTATCTTAATACTTTTGCTCCTGATAATCTGCATCCATCAATAATACTTGCATGGTTAAGCTCATCAGAAAGTATTGCATCCTCTTTAGTCATAAGTGCTCCAACTGTTCCCATATTACAGTTAAATCCAGACTGGAATACAATTACTGCTTCAGTCTTTTTAAACTGTGCAAGCTTTTGTTCAAGCTCCTCATGAATGTCAAGTGTTCCAATTATTGTTCTTACAGCACCTGCACCTGCACCATATTTTTCAGTTGCTTTAATAGCTGCTTCAACAAGTCTTGGATCATTGGCAAGGCCTAAATAGTTGTTTGATGAAAGGTTTATTACTTCTTTTCCGTTTATAATTGCCCTTGGACCTGTTGGTCCAGTAACAACTGGCAGTTTTCTGTAAAGTCCCTTTTCCTTTAGTTCATCAAGATTTTTACTTAAAAATTCATGTAATGCTTTATAGCTCATAAAAAAACACCTCCAATATTACTATTATAAATTTACTGCCCCTACAGCATCAATTTTGTCATTTGCTGTATAACTATATAATAGGGTTAAATAGAGACAGTCAACATTATGTATATTCTCATGTACAGCACTGTACTAAAAATATACCAACCATAAACTACTTTACACCATATGGGTTATTTTTTCAATATTTAATGTATTCTATTCAATATAAAATTAACAAAAAGATGTTTATAATTACCACTAGAGCATTTCAATCTGGACTTTTATTATTTCCTCACGAAAAATGCCAGCTATATGATTTATTACATATGTATATAATTCACCATAAATATAGAAAATAGATTTGAAATATAAATGTGGAGGGATGCAAATGCATAAAAAAGTGGCTATTGAAAAAAACTTGAGTAATGTAAAACAATACTTTGAGGAAAAGGGCTTTCAAGTGGATACACTACATGACACAGAGCTTGATACAATTGGCACTGTAAGTGAATATGATGCAATAATTATTTCAGGTGGAAACAATAACTTTCTTGGAATAGAAGACACAAACACCAAAACACCTATAATAAATGCAGAAGGTACAACGCCTCAGGAAATATTCAACAGAATTAACAGATAAAATTAATGCCAGACTCGTGATAAGCGACTTCATATTAACTTGTCACTTGTCACGAGCCTGGCACCTCTAAATCAAATTACCATGTCAGGATAAATATAAATAACATTATCTTTTGGTGGGGTAACAATCTTTCCTGGTATCCCAACTACAGTTGAATTATCTGGAACATCAATAAGGACAACTGAGTTAGCACCAACCTTAGCATTTTTTCCTACAATTATTGGACCAAGCAGCTTTGCTCCTGTTCCTATAATCACATTGTCCTTAACGGTTGGGTGCCTTTTCCCTTTATTCATACTGGTTCCACCTAATGTCACTCCATGAAACATGGTTACATTATCACCAATCTCTGCTGTCTCACCTATTACTACACCCATTCCATGGTCAATAAACAACCTCTTGCCTATTTTAGCCCCTGGATGAATTTCTATACCTGTAAGACCTCTAGAAATTTGGGATATTATTCTTGCAATTAAATATCTCTTGTGTATATAAAGCCAGTGGGTCAGCCTATGAGTAACAACTGCATGTAGACCTGGGTAACAAAGGATTACCTCCATAAAACTCTTTGGGGCTGGATCCTTGCTTCTAATATTATTCACTTCATCAATTATCCATTTAAACATTCAAATCACTCCATATTAAACAACTCTGTTGAAAGATATCTTTCCCCTGTATCTGGGGCAATTACAACTATTCTTTTTCCAGGTCCAATTTCCCTAGCTTTTTTTAATGCTGCAAATACAGCAGCTCCTGATGAAATTCCTACAAGCATTCCTTCAAGCTTTCCAAGGTTTCTTCCTGTTTTCATAGCATCCTCATTAGATACTTTAACAACTTCATCTATTATGCTCATGTCCATTATCTCAGGAATAAACCCTGCACCAATACCCTGTATTTTATGAGGTCCTGGTTTCCCACCTGACAATACTGGGGAGTTTTCTGGCTCTACAGCAACGATTTTTACAGAAGGAAAGCTTTCCTTTAATACTTTGCCTACTCCTGTGATAGTGCCACCAGTTCCTACGCCAGCTATGAACATATCTATATTCCCATCAGTTTGGGAAATTATCTCCTTTGCGGTTGTTTTCATATGAGTAGCAGGATTTGCAAGGTTTTTAAACTGTTGTGGCATAAAATAACCATTTTCAGCTGTTAATTTTGCAGCCATTTCAATTGCTCCACCCATTCCCTTTGCACCTTCAGTGAGTATTATCTCTGCTCCATAAGCTTTCATTAGCTTTCTTCTTTCCACACTCATTGTCTCAGGCATTACTAAAATTACTCTGTATCCCTTTGAGGCACCAACCATTGCAAGACCAATTCCTGTATTTCCACTGGTAGGTTCAATTATTGTCTTTCCCTTAGCTAGTAGTCCTTCCTTTTCTGCTGTCTCAATCATTGATAATGCAATTCTATCCTTTACACTTCCTCCTGGATTAAAATACTCAAGTTTTACAAGTACCTCTGCTATTTCTTCATTTGCCATTCTATTAAGTTTTACTATTGGTGTTTTTCCTATTGTTTCATAAATATTATTATAAATCATATTTTCTCCTCCTAAATTATTAAAACTTTAATGTTTTAAAAAACAAAAAACTCCTGCCTCTGTATATATACCAGAGGCAGAAGTTATATTCCGCGGTTCCACTCTGTTTAGACATTACTGTCAAACTCAATTCCAGCACTATATGCTGTATCTCTATAACGGGAGAACCCGTAACCACCTACTACAATTCGGTTTAACACTCTCAGGGGCACTTCAATTATAAATTATCATAAAACTTCTCTCAGCCTAGGAGTTTCTCTCTGTATGCCTTATATAATCTACTTTACCTGGTCATAGTGTTTAATCCATACTATTTTAATCTGATTTAATTATATTACTTTATTATAATAAAGTCAACAAATATTTTTATCAATTTCTAAGCCTCCACCTTCTATAAGGTGGAGTTTCCACTTTTTGCTTCAGGTGGGGTAGAGTCCCCACCTGAAGTCTTGATATTCAGCTTTAGCTGAACGAGTTCACTTAGAAAAAACATGTTTTCCAATTCGCTTTATAACAGGCCTTGACCAAATCCATTTATTTGTTGTTTTTGCAGGATTATAATAATAAATTGCTCCACCGGATGGATCCCAGCCATTCAATGCATCGTTTGCAGCTCTTGTAGGTGATGGCTCAAGAGGTGCATTAATCTGTCCATCAGATACAGCTGTAAATGCTCCAGATTGGTATATTACCCCTGCGATTGTTTTTGGAAACCTTGGATCTCTTACTCTATTCATTATTACTCCACCAACAGCTACCTGTCCTATATAGGGTTCACCCCTTGCTTCTCCATTAATAGCTCTTGATAGCAAGGATGTATTCTGGCTTCCTGTTGCGGTTTTTTTAGATGTGGTACCAGGATTAATTCCAATTGCAGCAAGTGTTCTCCTACCTGCAATTCCATCTGCTTTAAGTCCATGGGTTCTTTGAAAATACTTAACTGCTTGAGTTGTTTTATAACCATATATTCCATCTACATTTCCCTTATAATATCCCCAGCTTTTCAGTCTTGTTTGAATCTGTCGTACAGTTGTTCCCTTTGATCCATATTTATATGCCACTGTGAACTGAGTCTCTGGGTAGTTAGTAAATATAAAGTATAGGAGAATGGCAATAGAAAGACTCCAAATAAGTACAAAAGACTTTTTCATTTTTTATACCTCCTCTAAAC
>JBEQBT010000156.1:0-7982 GCA_041639705.1 Clostridiaceae bacterium
ATTTTCAAGTATCTTAACTGGAGAAGGTACAAAAAAAGATGCTGAAACAATAAAAGCATATGATAAAGTATATCATTATGAAAATAACAATCTTGGCAGGGTAGCACGTACATATGGAGGAGCACTTCTTTCTACTAATGGAAATGAGACGTTTGTAGACAAATTTGATGTAGAGAGAAAAGTAGAAGAGCTATTATCTCCTGAAGAAGAAAAGGCGACAACTATTGTAAATGAAGATACGGGAGAAACAATTTCTGTAGAAGAACAAAAACAAAATGATATTGAAAAAGCATTTAATTTAAAAAATGTTGACGATTCTAAAATAACTGTAGAACCAGATGCTAAACTTTCTTCAGCAATACGCATTGCAGAGAAAACTAATACAAGCTCCATAGTTGTTCAAAAAAATAAAGATGGGGAGTATGAGGTAGTAAAAACAACTGAAGGTGTTACACAAAATGTAATACAAGGTTTGTATAATACAATGCAAGATAATTCTTGTGTAAAAGTAATTGGTATGCAGGAATTTCCTACAAATTTATTTAAGCTTGTTGGAGAATATAAAGAAAATGGACAGACTTTTCGTACTTATAAAAAACTTACATTACAAGAAGAAAGTTCTGCTCAAGAAGAAAAATATGGTCCAAGCATTACTAATTTACCTGCAGCAAGTACTCAAAGAGTTGCAACATCTGATATTTTATATTTAAAACAACAAGATGAAACTAAAGGGACAACAACTTTTTCTAAAGTAACAGACTTTTATGAAAACAATATAGTTCCCACATTAAAACAAGTTTATCAAAAATTACAAAACAAGCAAAATGTAGAAGTGTTTTTTGTTGTAGACCAAGAGTTGGATAATGTTGTATCAAGTAGTATGGGTAATAAATATGACCCACTAAAACACTCTGGTGTAGTTGCAGTTATTGAAGTTGAGAAAGGTACAGGTAAATATCAGATAGGAGGAAAAGACTATTCTCCTATAGGTATTGTTCCTACAGGAAATGCTAGAACAAATGCTCCTGAGGGATTCTATGTTTCTCAAGAAATAAGGTCTAGAGCATATGATGTAAAGCATAAAAAACTTAGGACAAATGTATTATTGAAAGGAGAAGACAAGAATCCTTTAAAAAGTAAATTGCTAAAAGTAAATACTAAACAACCGAAACATTTGGACGTAAATATTTCTGCTAAACAGTTTGCAGAAAGAACATGGAAGAATAATGCAGATGAAGAGTTTTTGTCTAGATTAGTGTTTGACCCTAAAAGAAAAGGCACAAAATGGTATGTTAAACCTGCAGAACCTTCTGCAATGTCTAATCCTAACCACGATATATTTATTCCTTATGCAAGGGATTTTAAAATAAACGGAGTAATAATAGGAAGTACAAATTCTAATAATGAACAATATACAGTATTAAATATATTCCAAAATCCTTTTAATAATGATGTATGGAATGATTTGGTACAAAATAATGTTTGTATAGAAAAGGCAGCTGACCAATTAAAGAAAGCTATTATTGAATTAAAGAAAGAAGAAAATTTAAACTTATTAAGAGATTTATCTGACTCAGATTTATCTGATGAAGAAAGAAAGCAGATTAAAAAGACAATTAATGGAAATCCTGAAATTGCAAATAGTTTAAAATATATGCAAAATCAATTTTCATTACCTGTTTCTTTTAATATTGGTACTACAGAAAATGGAGTATTCTTGGTAAGTGAGCAAGATAGGTTCTGTATGGCAAATCTTGAAGACCTTGAGAAATTAGATTTGTCAGATGCCGCTTCAATAAACCAAATGGTTTATAGCGGATTAAGACAGTTTTTTGTAGATTCTGAGGGTAATGAAAAATTAAGATTACCTACAGATGCTACAACGGAAGTTACTAATGATGATGGTACTGTGATTACTCAAAGAATGCCTGGTGCAGGAACTCCATTTGCTTATTTCCAAGTTGATTCAAAATTACTTTCAAAGTATCAGGAAGAAAAGGATAGAAAAGCTTTAGGAGCTCTTAAAAAATTCTATGAGCAAGGATTTTTTGAAGTAAGTGCTGAAGACGCCTCTGAAAGAATGGGAGTCGCTTATTTTAGTACTCCTGAAAATTTATCAGAAGAAACTCCTAAACCAGAAGTAGTTGTTACTAATAAAGATAATGCTAATATAGACAGTCCTTTACCTACAGACGAGGCAACACAGACACCTGTATATGATAATACGGTTGATAACGCAGCTCCTGAAAGTTCTCCTGTAACTACATTAGCAAATCAAATTACAGAGGATTCAAAAGAACATTTTGAAAACAAAAAGGCTATAGGTGGAAATCACGCTATACTATCTGTAACTAATTTACTACGTGCTCAAGAGCACTCTCAAACAATAGTTAGAAGTAGTGAAACAAGTCAAAATGAAGAAGAATGGTCAGTTGAAACTGCTTTTGGAAATACTATTGATGGCGCTGTGAGAAATATTCTTGATTCTAATTATGAAGTTGCTATAAACAATAATAAACTGCAAAGAAGAAAGAAAGGACAAAGAGGAGCAGCGTGGGAGAATTTTACAGATTTCACTCCTAACATGTCGGAACGTGCTTTACAAAAATTATATACAGATATTGTAATTACGTTAAATCCATTTATTCAAAAAGGATATACAATCTTGTCACAAGATGTTGCGGTTCGTGGAACTAAAGAAATATTTGGAGATAACACTCCTCATTATGCAAACTTTAGTGGTGAGTTGGACTTGTTGTTACTTTCCCCCGAAGGGCATAGTGCTATCATTATAGATATGAAAACATCAAAAAGCATATCTATAGATAATGAGGAGTACAAACAACAACAAAAAACATATGCAGAATGTTTACAAAAAACTTATCCACAGCTTACGGATATTTCTGCCTATTTGTTTGGATTTACAACCCCAAGAATCTCTGATGAATTGACAAAACAGGATGACAGTGACCAGTTATATATTACTAAATACGGTAAAACGGAGAAATTTGAAGAGTTATCTGTAAGTACACAAGGATTGATTGAAATTGATTTGCAGAACACTTCTGTAGATAGAGTTATGTGGGATAAACTTACACAAGAACAAAGGGATGAAATTCTTAGACAAGAAGCAGACAAAACAAGTCAATCTAATGCTCCTCAATCTTCTACTTCTGAAACTGTTGAATATAATTTGTTTCAAGAGACTTCAAAACATATAAAAGAACAAGCTGAAAGAAAAGCTCGAGAAGAAAAAACTGAGACAAATGAAACTGAAGCAAAACCTAAAAAGACTTTTGAAAGAAGAAATTATAGAAGTAAAAACAGTCCAGAAGAAAATAAGAAAAACAATTGTGCAAAATAGATATTACTTACAGATAAAAAAAATACCAGAAGGGTTGTATCCTTCTGGTATTTTTTAGTTTAGACTGACGATTATTCTTCAGTAGTCTTTTTATTTTGTTCAACTTTAGCTTTCTTATAATGTTGTTTTACTGCTCTATCAAGAAATCCTGTAGTTACAGTGTTCATATTATTATACGTATCTGTTGTTCTCTTAATATTTAACACTTGTTTTCCAAATCTTGAAGGCATGATTGATTCTATTTTACGAGAACCAGCTCTTGAACCTCGTCTTATAGAATAGTATCCTTTTGCATTTTGAGACTTACCTTCATTGGTTAATGAGAAATATGTGTTAGCTATATCTCTATTATCATTATATTCCTGCTCTTTTTGTTTCCAAGTGGCATATTTCTCAAAGAGTCTTTCAAATGCTGCATTATGAGTACCTTCTACCTTTTTAAACACTTGTTTTCCATTTTTATCCGTAGTCAGTTTTCTTAATGAAATGTTATTAAATTTCTTTTTTTCCTCTGTAGTTAATTTATCTCTCCATGCTTTGTCGGGGTCTTTAAGCATTTGTTTGATTAAATCATAATTTATTATATTATTCCTGAAATTTTCATCTTTGCTGGATTTGTATTCAATATATTTACTTACAACATTCATCATGTCTTTATAATCAGTTTTTACTAGGTCAAACCTTCTTTTATCTACTTTATCCAAAGACTCAGTGAATGCTGGAAGAAACTGTTCGTAATATTCTCTATCTACAAATAAATCTGTATGTACAATCTGAAGAGCTTCTGGAACTATATTTTTACCTACAGTAAGCCATAAAGGTAGAATAGACAACAACTGCTCTCTTTGTGTTTCAGCGGACCCCCTGACTGAGAATAAAGAAGCTTGTTCATCAGCTGCTCTTTGTATTAAATATCCTAATAATCCTTCAACTGTTTTTAAATAGTCTAATTGTCTATAATAAAAAACTCCTTTTAGATAAGCAGAAGAAATGAAATTATGCGTCATTAAATCATGTGTAATTTCATTATTTTTAGCAATATCTTCTTCTGTAAGTTTGTCATCATCATCATCATCATCTCCATCATCCCATACTTTACAATAAGTGATTGACGCTAAAACTTGAGCTGTAAACATAAAGAATACTTGCATCCAACTTCTTCTCAAGTTGTATATTTCATAATCTGCATATCCCCATTTTCTCAAAGTTTCTGCAGGACAATATGGAGTCATCAAAGTCCCAATTAGTGCTTGCCCCAATGTTCTATGTCCTCCTTCGCATGCTTTTCTTAATGATAAAATGTTTTTTACCATTGATTGAAATACTCCTTCTACATTTGTCTCTAGAATATTATTATAACTTGCAGACTGAAATAGTCTTTGAGATTGTCCTAATGCCCATCCTTTTAATAGCAAAAAACTTTGTCCTACTAAACTATTTGACAAGGCAACCGCGTCTTCCTCATTGTAAATGCCGTGACATCTATTCGATATTTCTTGAGCTTTAAGTTTAAAATCTATTTCATATGAACTTCCAATAATCATAGGACTTAATAAATCTTCTATTTGTTCAATAGCGTCATTTACATTAGCATAATTCAATCCGTATTTTTTCATAAGTTCATTTTGAGAAGCTGATAGGATTCCAGGAACATTTAAACTAGATTGTTTTATATTTGTAGCAGCTTGCTTACCTTCTTCTCTATACTCTTCCAATCGTATTTTTAAATTTTTTAAATCTTTAACTTCAATTGCTTTTGATTTAAGTTCATTAGGTCCTTGTTTACTGAAATCTCTTATAAAAGTACCTTCTTTTAATCTAAGAATACCGTCTCCATTTTCTGAGAGATTAATTACTTCATAAGCATCCCATAATGACATAGCGGTAAGTGTTCCATCATCTTCAACTTTCCATACAGTTTCGTGCAATGCTCTTGCTAAGAATGCTATTGTCTGCATATACTCTTCACCTATTGCATATGGTGATAAAGCTATTTCTGAAGGACTGTCCCAATTTAAAAATTTTCTTCTTCTTGTATGCCAGTCTTTTGAAGTTGAAAATATTTTGTTTGTAACATCAAAGTACTTCCTAAAAGCATCCACTTTTCTGTTGTCTGAAAAAGTTTCCCTTTTTCCTGTAAATGCAGGAATTAAATTCTGCCACCAATGTGTTCTATGAACAGGTGATGCGTATAACATACGTGCGTGTAATAAGTTTTTTCTAGTAAACCATTGTTCTACAGTTGCCTCTTTCCACATTTCAATGTCTCCAGAAATTCTATTGACTTTTCCACCAGCTATATTAAACCCTAAAGTTGTTAAAATAGCTATTTTGTTTAATATTCCTACAGTTTTTTTTAATGCTACATTATCATCTTTCTTATATTTTTTTCCATAAACTTGTCTACGCATGAATATTTGAGCTCTCTCATAAATGTTTGTGTGGATGTTTCTCTCTTTTTCAAAAGTTCCTGATGCAGTTTTTCTATACTGCAGGGCTTCACACATTTCTTCCAATACATTAGTAATACCTTGCATTGAATTATACTGAACAGCCATTGCTGCATAGCCATATAAAGAACCTATCAAATCAGTAGATAGTCTTGACATGTCTGTTCTTTTTCTCTCTATACCATTTTCATCTTTTACTTTTTTGAAATGTTTGTTAATTCCATAAAGTGGCAATTTGTTTACCTTGTCATTTTCATATGCAAATTTACCATTAAGTTCTTCATCCTCCAAAGAGTTAAAGTTATTATCTGTTCCAAAATCTGTATCTTCACAGTTCATTACAAACAAATCCCTTATATTTTTACAAATTGTTTCTATTTGTTTTATTCCACAGGTAAAAATGTTTTTATTTTCAACATTAACATTTTGTATTTTATTTGTAAAAGTTCCTAAAAATTGAGGGGCTCTAATATTTCTTGTTGCATTTTCTGGCAACATGGAATCAAAATTTTGTTTAAAGGCAAGACATTCTTTAAGGAATTTCTTTTCATCATCACTTAAATTAGCATAGGTTGGGTTAGCATAGGCTACTTGAGTTTCATCAGCATCGTAATATGCTTTTGGTTCGTAAGTTTTTGTATCTGCATTAAAGACAGAATGATGTTTATGCCATGCTTTTAATTTTGCTTGTTTATATGCTTGCCATTTATATCTTCTTACACTCATATTTGGAGCATACAGATATTCATTACTTTGTTTAAACTCGTCATATGCCTTCTCTGTTTCTATCTGCATTTCCAATTCCCACTGTCCATAATTTACCTCTGAGATTAAATTACCTGTTTTTTCCGTACTTCCAGGATAAGTTTCATACAATTTATCCATTTTATAGCCAAGTACTCCGTCTGAACTATAGAGTCCTAATTTAATTGCTTTATCTCTAAGTCTTATTAAGCCTTGAGCAGCTCTATAAGATTCTTGGTTTCTATAGAATTTTTGTTGTTTGTTGAGCATGTCCATAGTTTGTAATACTAAATCTCCACTATTACCCATACTCCATACCAACTTGCTTATCATTCCTATGTCATTGTCTGCAATTTGAAATGCCATTTCAAAAGAGTCTATTTCTTTTCCCATTTTATCTACAGCTTTTCCATCTTTAAAATCATATAATTTTGCGGGGTCTGCTGTTATTAACTGTTTCATTCCATTTTTAAAAGAAAAGACTTTCTTTGTAGCTCCATTAATATACTTAGCTCCATATATATGCTCCATCAATTTAAGATTAAACTGCCTACGCATATTATATACAGTGGAAATAAGACCTGATGAATTTTTAACTCCTTTATCATCTATAGTTGAAGAACCGTCTAATAATTGATTTAACGTGTCTCTTAATTTATATAAGTTTGCTGTAACTACTTTACCATCTACTACCTCATGAACAGCTTGAATGTTTTGAGGGTCTTTCATATATTCAATACTTTTATTTATCAAGAATCTAATACCCTCAGTCGCATTTACTACATAATCTATAACTCTCAAATCTTTTGCAAGCTCTTGGTCATGATTCTTTGAAGTATCATTAATAGCATTATTCCATCTTGTAATTGCTGTGGCAAAAGTACCCCCCTCGCTTAATTCGTCTATAAGGTCTTTTAATACTGTGGCAATTGAACCTAGAGAAGCTTGAGTTAAAAATAAATTAGTAACTTTAGCTTCATTATTTACTTGAGTATAATCTTTTGCTAAATCTGCATTTAACTTCTCAACATCAGACATTATTTTTGATATTTTATCTGCAGCCTGTCTGTCAATTGTTTCAAGTTGTCTATGTAAAGTATTCAATTTATTCATAATTTCCTTTTGTCTTCTTTCTTCAAAAGTAGTTTCATGATAAATTAATTCTTGATTTTCAGCTGAAGCTACAGCTTCCACAAATATACTGTTATCAGCAATGTCATTTACAATTTGTTCAGCTATAAGTTCGGCTTCCTTCATAAACCTGTTTATATATTCAAGTTTATGATTAAATAGTCTTGCAACCCCATTCCATATTCTTGATAGAAATTTTACAAATTGACTAAATACAGAAGATTGTTTTTCTTCATTTGTATATTGATTACATATATATTTACCAATCATAATTGCAGCTGCGAGTTGTCTGT
>JBEQBT010000157.1:0-7978 GCA_041639705.1 Clostridiaceae bacterium
ACTATTCCTGGGCTTGGAAGACAATTTGTAGACAGTATAACAAATAGAGATTATACAGCAATACTTGGATTAACCATATTTGATTCTATGTTATTAGTTGCATGTACTATTGTGGTAGATATGGTTTATACAATGATTGATCCAAGAATCAAACTAGATAGCTAGGGGGTGGAAACATGGAAAATAAGATTGAAAAGCAGCTTTTTGAACCACTAGATTTAGAAAGCAAAAGCAAAAATAAAATAGTGCGCCCAAGTGAAACCTATTTGCAGGACTCATGGAGAAGATTAAAGCAAAACAAGGTAGCAATGGTTTCTTTGTACGGATTAATTTTACTTGTTATAATAGTAATTATACTTCCCATTTTTTATAAATATGATTATATTACTAACAACATGGAGTTGACGAATGCAAGACCTGGAGGAGGACATATTTTTGGCACCGACAATCTTGGAAGGGATTTATTTGCCAGAATATTGTATGGTTCAAAAATTTCCCTATCTGTTGGTATAGTTTCCGCTCTAATTAACCTAATTATAGGAGTTATATATGGAGGTATATCAGGTTATTATGGTGGGAATGTAGACAATATTATGATGCGTATAGTTGATGTTATATATAGTGTGCCTGTTACACTTTATGTAATATTATTAATGGTTGTATTAGGCTCAAGTATTGTGAATATTTATATTGCTTTAGGTATATCCTTCTGGGCAGGTATGGCCAGAATTGTAAGGGGACAAATATTAACCCTAAAGGAACAGGAATTTATATTGGCTGCAAGGGCATTAGGTGCAAGAGATTTTAGAATTATATTAAGACATCTGGTACCTAATAGTATGGGACCGATTATAGTTACACTAACCTTATCAATACCAAATGCTATATTTACAGAAGCATTTTTAAGCTTTATCGGTCTAGGAGTTTCACCACCACAGACATCACTTGGCATGCTTTCTAACGAGGCTTTATCAGGATTTAAATCCTACCCTTATCAGCTTATCTTCCCAGCTGGGGCAATTTGTTTGATAATGCTGACATTTAATCTGCTAGGCGATGGATTGAGGGATGCTCTTGATCCTAAGATGAGAAAGTAGGGGGGATAAAATATGGATAAGCTTTTACAGGTAAACGAACTTCATACCTCTTTCTTTACACATGTTGGTGAAGTAAAGGCAGTAAGGGGTGCAACCTTTGATGTTGAAAAGGGTGAGGCTATCGGAATAGTTGGTGAGTCTGGTTGTGGAAAAAGTGTGACAATGATGTCATTATTAAGGCTTTTAACTGACACTGGAAAGATCAAAAGTGGTAGTGCAATTTTTGATGGAAAAGACTTGGTTAAGATGAGTAATCAGGAAATGTTAAAAATAAGAGGGAATGACATAAGTATGATATTTCAGGATCCAATGACTTCCCTTAATCCTGTATTTACAATAGAAAATCAATTAGCAGAACCATTATTGAGACATAAAAAGCTATCAAAGGCACAGGCAAGAAAAAAAATAATTGAGCTTATGCAGCTAGTGGGTATACCAGAGGCAGAAAAGAGACTGCATCAATACCCCCATGAATTCTCAGGTGGAATGAGGCAGAGGGTTATGATTGCAATGGCACTTACCTGTGATCCAAAGCTGTTAATAGCAGATGAACCTACAACTGCTCTTGACGTTACAATTCAAGCTCAAATACTTGATCTTATGAAGGACTTGAAGAATAAAATAAATACTTCTATAATACTAATTACACATGATTTAGGGGTGGTTGCAGATATATGCAGCAGAATAAATGTAATGTACGGTGGTATAGTTGTAGAAAGTGGAACAAAAAGAGATATTTTCTATAATCCAAAACATCCATATACTGCAGGTTTGCTTGCAAGTGTTCCAAACCCAAAAACACTTGCAAAGGAAAGATTAAAGCCTATAGAGGGTCAGCCGCCTGATCTTTTAAAACCACCTGCTGGATGCCCATTTATGCCAAGATGTAAATATGCAATGAAAATATGTGATACACAATTACCTCAAAATTTTGATATAAGTGAAGGACATAAGGCAGCATGTTGGCTTAATCATCCTGATGCTCCTAAGGTAGATGAATTATGGGGAAGGAGGGGCAAATGATGGAAAATGAAGTAAAAAATGATTATCTATTGGAGATAAACGGGCTACAAAAGTATTTTCCAGTTAAAAAAACTTTCTTAAAGAAGGATATTATTTTTAACAAGGCGGTTGATGGTGTTTCCTTTAAGATTAAACAGGGTGAGACCTTAGGTCTTGTTGGCGAATCAGGATGTGGTAAGACTACATGTGGAAGAACTATTTTAAAATTATATAAGCCAGATGGTGGAAAAATTATTTATAGAGGTAAGAATATAACATTCCTACCTGAAAGTAAAATGCTGGAGTATAGAAGGAAAATGCAAGTTATTTTCCAGGACCCATATGCTTCCTTAGATCCAAGAATGACAGTTGGAGATATAATAGGTGAAGCAATTGATATACATAAGCTTATGGGCAGAAAGGAAAGAAATGAAAGAATTCAATTCCTTCTTGACAGAGTCGGACTTAACAGTGAGCATGCAAACAGGTATCCTCATGAATTTTCTGGAGGACAGAGACAAAGAATTGGAATAGCAAGAGCACTAGCTGTTGAACCGGAATTCATCGTATGCGATGAGCCAATTTCTGCGCTTGATGTATCAATTCAGGCACAGGTTGTTAATATGCTTGAAGATCTTCAAAAGGATCTAGGACTTACCTATTTGTTTATTGCACATGATCTATCAATGGTAAAGCATATATCAAATAGAGTAGGTGTAATGTATTTGGGAAAGATGGTTGAAATGGCAGAGAGTAATGAATTGTATATGAACCCTGTACACCCATATACTCAAGCCTTGCTATCTTCAATTCCAATTCCGGACCCTGATGAAAGTGATGTTAAAAAGAGAATAATATTAGAGGGTGAAATTCCTTCAGCAATTAATCCGCCTGCTGGATGCAGATTTAACAAGAGATGCAGATATGCAAAACCTGAATGTAGTGAAATCGAGCCTCAATTTAAGAATATTGGTAATGAACATTATGTTGCATGCCATTTGTTTTAATAAAAAAGTCTCCAATTAAATTTATATATATGGAGAAAATTATATTAGGGGGGATTTATGTGAAAAAAAGCCTTACAAAATTTATTGTAGTGGTGCTAAGCTTGTTAATGGTTGCATCTTTGTTTGCAGGCTGCAAGAAAGCTAGTACAACAACACCTACAGAAGAGCCTAAGGGAGAGCAGATAATGATTTTCAACCTTGGTGTAGAGCCCGAAACTTTAGACCCTTCATTAAATACTGCAGTTGATGGCGCTATTGTAATTGTAAACACATTTGAGGGATTGACAAGACTGGATAAGAACGGAGTTCCTGGACCTGGAATTGCTGAAAAATGGGATGTTTCACCAGATGGTCTTAAGTACACCTTCTACTTAAGAAAAGATGCAAAATGGTCAGATGGAACACCAATAACAGCAAATGACCTTAAATATTCATGGGAGAGAGTTTTAAATCCTAAGACTCAGGCTGAATATGCAATTCAACTTTATTCAGTTAAAAATGCAGAAGCAATAAATACTGGCAAAATGGGAATGGATCAGTTAGGTATAAAGGTAGTTAATGACTATACTTTTGAAGTAACACTTGGAGCTCCTACCCCATATTTCCTTGAATTAGCTGCATTTCCAACGTTGATTCCAGTAAAGAAGGACGTTGTTGAAAAGGATCCAGAGGGATGGGCAACAAAAGCAGAAACATATGTTGGAAATGGACCTTTCAAAATGGTTAGCTGGACAAACAACGACAATATAATGTTTGAAAAGAATCCAAACTACTGGGATGCAAAAAATGTTAAGCTTGATAAGCTTAAATTTGTAATTGTTGTTGAACAGTCATCAGCATTGACAGCATGGGAAAAAGGAGATATAGATGTAAACGAAGGTGTTCCAACAGCAGAAATCGCGAGACTTAAAGCTGAAGGAAATCTTAAGATATTACCTTTAATAGGTACAGGCTATATTAACTTCAACCTTACTAAAAAACCACTTGACGATGTAAGAGTTAGACAGGCATTAACACTAGCAATAAATAGAAAACAAATAGTTGAAAATGTACTTAGAGCAGGACAATTACCAGGAACTGGTTTCGTATCACCTGGAGTTAAGGATGCAGATGGAAAATCAGAATTTAGAACTGTTGCTGGAGACCTATTACCAGCTGAGGGAGATATTGCAAAGGCAAAGCAGCTTCTTGCAGATGCAGGATACCCAGATGGTAAGGGATTCCCAGAAATGACCTATAGCTATAACACTAATGAAACAAACAAAGCTGTAGCAGAAGCAATTCAAAATATGTGGAAGACAAACCTTAATATTAATGTAAAGGTTGAAAACCTTGAGTGGAAGGTTTTCATACCAAAGAGACAAAATGGTGATTATCAGATAGCAAGAGGAGGATGGGTTGGCGACTATATGGATCCAATGACATTCCTTGATATGTTTGTATCAACAAACGGAAATAATGATCCACAACTTAATGATCCAAAATATGATGGCTTAATTAGCAGCGCAAGGAATGAAGCTGATCCAGCAAAGAGAATGGGATATCTACATCAAGCAGAACAATATTTAATTGACAATGCTGTTATTGCTCCATTAAGCTTTAGTGTTCAGCCAGTAAATATTAAGGCATATGCTAAGGATGTTAAGCTTTCATCACTTGGATTTATTAACTTTGACAGAGCATATATTGACTATGCAGTAAAGAACGCTAATAAATAATATCGTGTCTAAATGAGGGGGAAACGTTCCCCCCCATTTTTTATTTATTAAATATCAAAGCTATAGCTTTAGCTTATATTTCATATAGAATATATTTATCTAAGTAAATGGAAAATTAATTAGAATATAAAATAATGCAGTGCTGCGTTTTAGCAGCACTGCATTATTTTATATATAGACCCCCACAGATGTGATATATAACAGCCGAGATTTAGCTATTAAATAGGAGTTTTAATAGCTATAGAATTATTATCATCATATTAATAATAACAAAAAACTATGAAAAGCATATTAAATTAGCATTAATTTGTAGGAACTAGAAAAATATAATATTGCAAAAAAACAAAAAATAATATAATATGTATTTAACTAATGTATTAAAAATCGACAAAATATAACAGAATATATCATAGCAAGGGGGAAAACTAGTATGATTAATTATATTCTCAAAAGATTAGTGGCAAGCATTATCACACTTTGGGTAGTTGCAACTGTCACATTCTTTCTGATACACGCATTACCAGGGGGACCCTTTGATGGGGAAAAGGCTTTACCTCCTCAAGTAAAGGCAAACCTGGAAGCAAAGTTTGGGTTAGACAAGCCATTATCAACACAGTATACCATGTTTTTAAATAACTTAGTGCATGGGGATTTTGGACCTTCAATAAAATATGAAGGAAGAACGGTTAATGACATTATTGGATATTCATTCCCTGCATCTGCCAAACTGGGAGTTGTATCAGTAGTATTCTCAGTGCTAATTGGTATATATTTGGGAGTTGTTGCTGCACTTAACCAAGGAAAATGGCAGGACAGGCTTATGATGCTTATAGCAACCGTTGGTATAACTGTGCCAAGCTTCGTATTAGCTACAAGTTTAATATTCCTATTTGCTGTTAAGCTTGGGTGGCTTCCAGCTGTTGGATTTGATGGACCTTTAAACTATATAATGCCTGTAATCGCTTTATCTGGTTATTCAATATCATATGTTACAAGACTTACAAGATCGAGCTTACTGGATGTTGTTAGACAGGATTATGTAAGAACAGCAAAGGCAAAGGGTCTTTCTAGAAATGTAGTTATTTTTAAGCATGCATTAAGAAATGCTCTTATACCTATAGTAACTTACATTGGACCATTAACAGCAGCTATATTAACAGGGAGTTTCGTTGTGGAAAAGATATTTGCTATACCTGGACTGGGAAGAGAATTTGTTACAAGTATTAATAATAGAGACTATATGGTAATTATGGGACTTACAATATTCAATAGTGCTTTATTGATTGCTGCTAATTTCTTAGTAGACTTACTATATGCAGTAATAGACCCAAGAGTAAAACTAGAAGGTTAGGAGGGGAAAGTATGGAAATGACAAAGAACATGTTTGAGAAGGTACCTAAGGATCAAAAGAACCTAAATAAAATAGTGAGACCAAGTGTAACTTATTTTCAGGATGTTTGGAGAAGGCTTAAAGAAAACAAGCTTTCAATGATAGGACTTTTTATTATTGTGTTCATTACATTAGCAGCAATAGTTGGACCTATGTTATCTAGCTATAACTATTTTTCACAAGATTTTGCAGTTGCAAATCAAGGGCCAAGTGCTGCTCACTGGTTCGGTACAGATGGTTTTGGTAGGGATATGTTTACAAGAATTCTATATGGAGCAAGAATATCATTAACTGTTGGTTTTGCAGCAAGTATTTTAAATGTTACAATTGGAGTTTTATATGGAGGAATTTCAGGATATTTTGGGGGTAAAGTAGACAGCTTTATGATGAGAATCGTTGATATTATATACTCTATTCCTATGATGATATACGTTATACTTTTAATGCTTGTACTAGGTGCCGGACTTAAAAGTATTATTATTGCACTTGCAATTTCCAATTGGACCTCAATGGCAAGAATCGTTAGAGCTCAGATTCTTTCATTGAAGCAGCAGGAATTCGTATTAGCAGCAAAGACAATAGGAGCTTCAGGTTTTAGAATACTATTAAGACATCTTATTCCAAACAGTATGGGACCAATTATTGTTACACTTACACTTGCAATCCCATCAGCAATATTTAATGAAGCATTCTTAAGCTTTATTGGACTTGGTGTTTCTGCACCTATGGCATCATGGGGAACACTTGCATCAGATGCAATGCAAGGATATCAGCTATTTCCATATCAGCTGTTTTTCCCTGCACTGGCAATTTGTTTAACGGTATATGCATTCCAGCTATTTGGTGACGGGCTAAGTGACGCACTTGATCCAAAGATGCGTAAGTAGTTAGGAAGGAGGGATATTATGGAGAAAATACTTGATATAAAAAATTTAAAAACTTCATTTTTCACACATGTTGGAGAAGTTAAGGCTGTTGGCGGAGTATCCTTCTACTTAAATAAGGGAGAAGCTCTTGGAATAGTTGGAGAGTCAGGAAGTGGTAAGAGTATTACAATGATGTCTCTTATGAGACTTCTTTCAGATAATGGTAAAATTGTGGATGGAGAAATATTATTTGACGGACGTGATATTGTAAAGCTATCAGAGAACGAGATGCAAAGGATAAGAGGAAATGAAATTGGAATGATATTTCAGGATCCTATGACATCTTTAAATCCAGTTTTAACAGTTGGAGATCAATTAATGGAGCCTCTTATAAAGCATAAGAAAATGTCAAAACATGAAGCTCATGATAGAGCATTGCATATGCTATCACTTGTTGGAATGCCAAGTCCTGAAAGTAGAATGAAGCAGTATCCACATGAATTTTCAGGTGGTATGAGACAAAGAGTAATGATAGCTATGGCATTAGGCTGTGAACCAAAGCTGTTAATTGCAGACGAACCAACAACGGCTCTTGACGTTACAATACAGGCACAGATACTTGAGTTAATGAAGGATCTAAAGGAAAAAATAAATACATCTATTATACTAATAACACATGACCTTGGAGTTGTTGCAGATGTTACAGACAGAATAAATGTTATGTATGGTGGTTTAATAGCTGAGACTGGATCTAAAAGAGATATATTCTATATACCAAGACACCCATATACATGGGGCCTTCTCAAGAGTATTCCAAATCCTAAGGAGGAAGTTAAGGAAAAACTAATACCAATTGAAGGTCAGCCACCTGATCTTCTACAACCACCAATGGGGTGCC
>JBEQBT010000158.1:0-7967 GCA_041639705.1 Clostridiaceae bacterium
ATATTATAACCATAGTAACATTGAGAGTTAACGTTCAGAGCAGAGTTAGCTCTTTTCTTTTGTCTAAAAACAAGTGAGAGGAGTAGAGAGATGGCAACAGATTTTGTAGAAAAATTCGGAAGATACCTGAAGGAGAATGGAAAGAGTCCAAAGACTATTGAAAGCTACGTTGGAGACATTGGTGGCTTTGTATCCTACATTCAGAACATGGGGGTGAAATTTCAAGGTGAGCTCAAAAGATTCTACGTCACAAGTTTCAGAAACTACCTCATTGAAAGCAAGTACGAAACAGCTACCATCAATAAGAAAATCAACAGCATACAATCATTCAATAGTTTTCTGATGAAGAATAACTATACCAAAGAGATTGTAGTAGACCTGAGAAAAGACAGGATGAAGGTTGCATTTGGTTCTGAAAAGCAGGTGGAAGTATTCTCGGAGAAACAGGTTGAGCAGATGCTGTTCTACATGCAGAACGAGGAGAATGCAAGCAAGAGGGACAAAATGATACTCTTCCTGCTGCTATACACTGGTGTGAGAGTAAGCGAGCTTTGTGATATCAGGGTGAGGAACATAGACTTTCTCACCAGTCATCTGAGGGTCTATGGGAAAGGTGGAAAGCTAAGAGAAGTGTATAAATTGGGACACATACTAAATTTTTTTACAACTGAATGCAACCTTCATTCATAGATAGAAATGTAATATTACAACTGTGAACGGGGATTACATTGTTATTTGGTTTTTTATATCTTTACTAGGATACTGGGTAAAAGGGTACTTTGTATCAGTTTCTGAATCAAGTAGGAGTTTTTTCACACTTGATATTGCATTAAAAAATGTATACTGCCCCTATCTGTATAACAGACTCATATATTTATGCGGATGTAAATAATATAAACAAGGCAAAGCTGCAAAGGCTAGATCTGCCTGGAAATTAGGTAATAAGCTATGTTTACAATAAGAATGAAAATATCGAAAGTATAACCGGAGACAGGAAAGTGGTAAAAATGTGAAAGATCTTCTATTAAGTGTTATCTTGGTAAGGGATTGATGCAGAGATTGAATTTTATTGATGGTTATTATATAATTACATGGATATTAACGGAAAGAAGATGAGACATAATGAGATTTCCAAGATTTCTTCAACCTTATACCGGACTTCCAAGGAGTATATATTTTTTGTTTATTATTAGAGTAATAAATAGTATGGGAAGCTTTGTTTTTCCATTGCTAACTCTTTTATTAACAGACAAAATAGGGCTAAGCCCTGATAAAGCAGGTATATATGTAAGCCTTGCAGCCATGTCCTACATTCCTGGAGGATTAATAGGAGGAAAGCTTTCAGATCATTTTGGAAGAAAAAAGATTATGATAATATTTCAGGGTGCTGCAGCAATTCTACTTATTCCCCCTGCATTTTTAGGTCAATCTATGCTTATCCCATGGCTGCTTATAATAGTTGGATGTTTAAATGGAGCTGCACAGCCTGCAAATAGTGCTATGATTGCAGACCTCACCAACTCTGAAAATAGAAAGACAGCATTTTCATTTTTATATCTTGGTATAAATATCGGTTTTTCAGTAGGACCTTTCATTGCAGGATTTTTATATAGAAATTATTTGCCCCTAACCTTTTTAGGGAATGCTCTTGCCTCATTTATATCACTAATACTTTTAATGATTTTTGTTGATGAATCTCTGCCTGGTAAAGCAGAAGTAGATCAGATAATAAATAATGAGGATGAAAAGGCTGAAGAAGGCAATATTCTAAGTGTTTTAAAACAAAGGCCTATGGTGCTTGTATTTGCCCTTCTATCTTCGGTATATTCCTTTGCTTATTCCCAAGGAAACTTCAGCACGACTCTCCAATTAAGACAGCTTTTTGGAGATAATGCATCAAAAATACTGGGCTCTATATACTTTACAAATGGGATAATCGTAGTTACTATGACCACAATTATTGTTTACATAACAAAAAAATACAAGCCTATTTTTAATGTTTCACTGGCTGGATTTTTCTTTGCAACTGGCTTTGGGATGTTATATTTTATAAGCAGTGTTCCACTCTATTTGTTTTCCACTGTAGTGTGGACCATAGGGGAGATTTTAAGCGCAACAAGCACCGGAGTTTATATAGCTGATCACGCTCCAATGTCACATAGGGGAAGATTCAATTCCATTTTGACCATAATTACAGGTGCTGGTGCAGCAATTGGTCCTTTGATAATGGGAAGATATATTAAATCATATGGAGTGAGGAGGGTTTGGCCTCTTGTATTTGTTTTGACAATGTGTTCAGCATCACTGATGTTTGTGCTGTATAGAAAAGAAAAAAACAAGAAAAAGATATTGGGAGTTTAATTGATGTTGATGAAAATTGGATCAAGGTTAAAAAAAGAAGGTAACGAAATTATGGAAGCTAAAATTTATGATAAATTTTATAATAGATCAAAGTCAATCAAATTGATAAAAGCATGAAAATTCAATAAGAATAGCAAAGGAGGTGTTAAAATGATTACCTACAGAAGATGTTCAGATGCAATTATTGATGATATTCTTGAAGCCTTCAGTCAGGGCTTTTCTGATTATATTATTAAGATTAACATGCCTAAGGAGCTTTTTGAAAAGAGATTTTTCGGCGTTGAGGGCAACAGCCTAAAACATTCTTTTATTGCTTATGATGACAATAGGCCTATTGGAATTGTACTTGGTGGAATTAAAAATTACGAAGGAATAAATACCATAAGGTGTGGAACACTTGCAGTAATTCCTGATTATAGGGGAAAGGGAGTAAGTCAAAGATTGATGGAACTCCATAAAGAGGAGGCATTGAGTCAAAAATGTATGCAAATGTTCCTTGAGGTTATTGTAGGAAATGAAAGGGCGATAAGTTTTTATAATAAATTGCAGTATGAAAAAATTTATGATCTGTATTATTATACTCTAAAGGATACTTCAAAGCTTATAAATAGGTGCAAAATGAATATAGAAATTAAGGCTGTTGGAAATAAAATACTAAGGACTGCAAGAGATAAGATCAGGGATATACATATAAACTGGCAGAACGATTTGGAATATATTGAAATGTCCGAGGGACAGTTAACAATTGGGGCGTTTTTTGATAATAAGCTTGTTGGTGTAATTAGTGCAAACAAAAACTCAAGAATAAGCTTTATATTTGTTGAAAATGCATTTAGAAATAAGGGAGTAGGTAGGAATTTACTAATAAAAGCTGTAGAAGAATTGAAATTGCCTAAAATAACAATAGGACTTCCAAACAATGCTTCAATTCAAGGATTCCTAAGGCACTTAGGTTTCGATAAGGATAAGCTTTCACAATATGAAATGTACTATACTCTTTAGTTGTATTTGTGCTAAAAACAGCAAGAACATTTGGTTAATTGTATGATTTTAAAATAATGTTGATAAAGCTATTAAGCATCTGACCATATAGCAAATTACAAAAAGGAGCCTGACTCATTTGAGTCAGGCTCCTAAATCATTTATTTTCCTTCTGCCATTTTTTTATAGCCTTCGTATCTTTCCTTCGCTGCTTCCTCTGCCCTAGCATATAGATCTTCTGCAGATTCAGGGAAGGAAGTCTTAAGTGATGTATATCTTACTTGCTTGTCAAGGAATCCTCTAAAGCTTGCTGTTGGTTCCTTTGAATCAAGTATAAATGGATTTTTTCCTTGCTCCTTTAGCTCTGGGTTGTATCTGAATAAATGCCAATATCCAGCTTCAACAGCTTGTTGTGCATTTGCTTGTGTACGTCCCATGCCTTCCTTTAATCCGTGGTTTATACATGGTGCATAGGCAATTATTAAGGATGGGCCATCGTACTTTTCAGCTTCAACTAATGCCTTTAGCAGCTGGTTCTTGTCAGAACCCATTGCAACCTGAGCAACATATACATAGCCATAGGTTGCAGCAATCATTCCAAGGTCCTTCTTCTTTACCTTTTTACCTGATGCAGCAAATTTGGCAACTGCTGCTATAGGCGTTGATTTTGAAGACTGACCGCCTGTATTTGAATAAACTTCTGTATCAAATACAAGTACATTCACATTTTCACCTGAAGCAAGTACATGGTCAAGTCCACCATAACCAATGTCATATGCCCAGCCGTCTCCACCAAATATCCAAACTGATTTTTTAATTAGATAATCTTTCTTATCAATTATTTCAGCTGCTATTTCCTTGGCTCTTCCAGCTAAAGAATTGCCATTAAGAAGTGAAACTACATTTGCTGATGCAGTTTTGCTTAATTCAGCATCTTCCTTACCTTCAAGCCATAAATTGTAAGCTTCCTTTAAGTTTGATGGTATATCAAGGTTTAATGACTCTCTCATTAAATCTGTAAGTCTATTTCTAATTTGCTTTACAGCAACTGCCATACCATATCCATACTCTGCATTGTCTTCAAACAGGGAATTTGCCCATGCTGGTCCTTTTCCTTGTGCATTCTTAGTGTAAGGAGTAGAAGGTGCAGATGCTCCCCAAATTGATGAACAACCTGTTGCATTTGCAATAATCATTCTGTCACCAAATAATTGAGTTACAAGCTTAGCATATGGAGTTTCACCACAACCTGCACATGCACCTGAGAACTCAAGAAGTGGTTGTACAAACTGGCTTCCCTTTACTGATGTTTTTGATGTCAAGTTATCCTTTACGGTCACATTAACTCCAAAGTTCCAGTTTGGTACTTGCTCTGCAGTTTGAGTTTCAAGCGGTTTCATAACTAAAGCCTTATTCTTTGAAGGACAAATATCAGCACAGTTACCGCAGCCTAAACAATCAAGTGTGTCTACCTGTATTCTATAATAAAGGTTTTCAAAACCCTTACCAAGTGCCTTTTTAGTAGCAAATGTTTCAGGAGCATTCTTTAGTTCATCCTCTGTAACTAAAACTGGTCTTATTGCACCATGTGGACATACAAATGAACACTGGTTACATTGTATACAGTTTTCTATTTGCCACTCTGGAACATTAACTGCTATACCCCTTTTCTCATATGCAGCTGTTCCCATTGGGAAGGTTCCATCCTCAATACCTACAAATGTGCTTACTGGCAGTGAGTCTCCTTCTTGGCGATTCATAGGAATTAATACTTTCTTAATAAATTCAGGAGCATCTATTTCAGCTGCAGCAGCTTCCTCAGCACTCTTCCAGCTAGCAGGAACTTCTATCTTAACAAGAGCATCAATACCCTTATCAACTGCCTTGTAGTTCATATTAACAATAGCTTCACCCTTATTACCATAGGATTTTACTATTGACTCTTTAAGATATTTAACTGCCTCATCTATTGGAATAACATTAGCAAGTTTAAAGAATGCAGATTGCATAATCATGTTTATTCTGTTTCCTAAGCCTATTTCCTGAGCTATATCTGTAGCGTTAATTGTGTAGAAATTAACATTGTGGTCTGCAATATACTTCTTCATAGTTGCAGGAAGGTTTGCTTCGAGCTCTTCAGCATTCCATTTACAGTTAAGTACAAATGAACCTCCATCTCGTAGTCCCTTAAGTACATCATACTGATGAACATAAGCTTGAACATGGCAGGCAATAAAGTCTGCTTCATTTATAAGATAAGTAGATTTTATTGGTTTCTTACCAAATCTCAAGTGAGAAATTGTAACTCCACCTGATTTTTTGGAGTCATATGCAAAATATCCTTGAGCATAAAGGTTAGTGTCATCTCCTATTATCTTTATAGCACTCTTGTTAGCTCCAACAGTACCATCTGAACCAAGACCCCAGAACTTGCATCTTATAGTTCCTTCTGGAGCAGTATTTACTTCTTCCTTAACAGGTAATGATGTATAAGTAACGTCATCGTTAATTCCAATTGTAAATGCATTTTTTGGCTTAGCTTGCTTTAAGTTCTCATAAACAGCAAGTATCTGTCCAGGAGTAGTGTCCTTTGAGCCTAAACCATAACGTCCCCCAACAACAAGTGGAGCATTATCCATGTTGTAGAATATAGTTCGAATATCCTGAAATAATGGTTCTCCAAGTGAACCTGGTTCCTTTGTCCTGTCAAGAACAGCTATTTTCTTAACTGTAACTGGTAAAACATCAAAGAAATATTTTGGAGCAAATGGTCTATAAAGATGTACAGTAAGTACTCCTACTTTTTCACCCTTTGCGTTTAAGTAATCAACTGTTTCTTGAATAGTTTCAGTAACTGAACCCATTGCAACTATTATATTTTCAGCATCTGAAGCTCCATAATATGTAAATGGTTTATAGGTTCTTCCTGTAAGCTTACTAATTTCATCCATATAATTTTCAACTATCTGTGGAACTGCATCATAGAATTTGTTGTTTGCTTCTCTTGCCTGGAAGTATATATCAGGGTTTTGAGCAGTTCCTTTTGTTACTGGATGTTCAGGATTTTGTGATCTGTCTCTAAATGCCTTTATAGCATCCATATCAACTAGTTTTGCTAAGTCTGCGTAATCAATTACTTCAATTTTCTGTATTTCATGTGAAGTTCTAAATCCATCAAAGAAGTGAAGGAATGGTACTCTTGATTTAATTGCTGAAAGATGAGCTACTCCAGCAAGGTCCATTGCTTCCTGTACAGAGCTTGAAGCTAGTAGTGCAAATCCAGTTTGTCTTGTAGCCATTACGTCAGCATGGTCTCCGAAAATTGAAAGTGCATGGCTTGCAAGAGCACGAGCTGAAACATGGAATACGCATGGTAAAAGCTCTCCAGCTATTTTGTACATGTTAGGAATCATAAGAAGTAATCCCTGTGATGCAGTAAATGTAGTTGTTAATGCACCAGCAGAAAGTGAACCATGAAGAGCTCCAGCAGCTCCTCCCTCTGATTGCATTTCAACGACCTTTACTTCCTGACCAAATATGTTTTTTTGACCATGGGCAGCCCATTCATCTACATATTCTGCCATGGTTGATGATGGAGTTATAGGGTATATAGCTGCGACATCTGTAAAAGCATAAGCAACATGAGCAGCGGCCATATTCCCATCCATGGTTTTCATTTTTTTCGCCATTTTTTTGAATCCCCCTTGTTTTAAAAATATAAATATACTATGTATTGCAAATTAATTAAGAAAATAACAATCTATGTAATATGCAACACATTAGTAATTAATGCTAGATGCTTACTTTAACATCATTCACATATTTATAATACCACAAAAAATATTAATTTAAAGTTAATAATGTATAAATTTCATATAATTCACTATATTATTCACAAAAAATTTAGATATTTGTTAATAAATTAGCAGGGTGTATATTATTATGTATATTAGATCAATATTTAACCAAATAATTTCCAAATATATAATAAAAGCTATTGACTATAATTTTTACTAGTAGTATATTAAATTTAACAATTTTCAAAAGGCTATGAAGAGAAAGAGTAAATGGATAACTTTTCTTACAGAGAGCTCTGGAAGCTGAAAAGGAGCAGAGAATAATCCTTTGAACATGGACTCTAAGCTGCAAGCTGAACTTAAATGATAGTAGGCTTTGCCGGGATTATTGCACCCGTTATAGTGCTAGGGTATAAACACTTTTGTGTCGTACCCGAAAAGTTTAATGCCGTGAGGCATTGATAAATTGGGGTGGTACCACGGGAATATGCTCTCGTCCCCTAGACAAAAGTCTAGGGGGTGGGAGTTTTTTTATTTGTAAAATTTAGATGCACATACACAATTACAAGACAAGGTGAGAGCAGTGTTCACCCTTACGGTTTGATTTGATCGGTGTGGTGAGTGGGGTGGATAAAAACAAAATCGATAATAAATTATGGAAGGTGATTGTATGAGTATATTTATTGGAGGAGCATGGCCATATGCAAATGGGTCACTGCATTTAGGGCATATTGCTGCATTGTTGCCGGGAGATATATTGGCAAGATATTTTAGGTTAATTGGAGAAGAAGTACTTTATGTTTCAGGAAGTGACTGTCACGGAACACC
>JBEQBT010000159.1:0-7956 GCA_041639705.1 Clostridiaceae bacterium
GTTAACTCTTGAAATGGAGTTGCCTTAACTGCTGACCAGAGTATTCCTATATTATTTGCCAATAGAACTTTTTTCCAAGTCCAATAATAAATATTTCCACACCTTCACCAAACAAGCTGATTGACTCTTTTCTGCCATCCAGTTGATCTGCAATGTTCCCATACTTTACTATTGGTCCTGCTATCAGCTGAGGGAACATGGTAATATATGTTCCAAAGGATATTATGTTCCTTTGAACCTTAACCTTGTTAAGGTAAACATCAATTACATAGGACATGGTCTGAAAGGTATAAAAGGATATTCCAACAGGGAGAGGCAGGTCAATTATTGGAAGATTTAAGCCTGTTAATGAATTAATATTAATAACAATGAATTTGTAATACTTAAAAAATCCAAGTATCCCTAAATTAATTATTATTGAGTTTAAAAATATACCTTTAGCTATTCTCTTCCTGTTTCTATACCTTTCAATCAACAGCCCATTAAAATAATCAAACACTGTTGAGAAAATCATTATAATTATATATATAGGTTCACCCCATGCATAGAAAACCAGGCTTGTTGACAGCAATACCAGATTTCTATAATTTCTAGGTAAAAAATAATATGCTAAAATTGTAATTGGTAAAAATACGAATAAAAAAGTCAAGCTGCTGAAAACCAAGCTCTTCTACCTCCAGTTGTAAAATTATTCAAAAATTTTATCAAATAATGCTTTAATTTCTGCTCCATTCTTTGAAACTACTAAAAATACATAATTCCCCTTTACCTCTAGAGTATTCTTTTCAATAAGAGTGTATTGTTCAGGTAAATAGTCTTTAAAGCTCATTCCAAGCTGTACCATTCTATCAGCTATCTTAGTTTTTATATATTCTGCTCCACCTGCATCCTTGGCTTTGAATACAGCAACCTCATCTGCCTTAACATTTGATGTTGAAACATAAACAAAGTATCCTTCAACCTCATCTGCCTTAATTCCATATACCCTCTCAAGCTTTTTATCGTCAAGTTTTATCATTTCTGTAGTATCAATATCTTTCATAACTGACTCTTCAATTTGAGATACCTCTGGAGTTTTCAATTCAGCTTTATTTGACTTAGAACATCCAGATATTATTGCAGTAATCATTATAAAAATAGAAATTATAATACCTATTTTTGACCTCCCTATTGCTTTCATAATTTTAATTCTCCTTTCTTATGAACCCTTTTCAAGAATTTTTTTTGACATAATCCAACCAGATGCTGTAAACCTTATATTTTACATGTATTCCATCTGAGGTATAATCCTTATTTATAATTCCCCTGTCATCCTTTAGAAGTTTTTCAACATTAATATATCTAATACCCTGCTGATCTGCCATACTTTTTAGTTCTCTATTGAACTCATCAATTCTAGAGTTTGAAAGCATGGGGTTTTCATTTTCTACATCTATGGATACAGGGAATATGGACTGAATATATATTTTTGACCCGGGTAGCTTGTCTTTTATAAGCTGAATGAACTCTACATATTCTGATGAGAACTTTTTACTATCCATTCCATATAGTAAATCGTTTGAGCCAAGTAGAATATATATTTTATCTGGATTCCTTTTTATTATAGTATCTATTTCCTTTTCAGCCTTTAAAATTGTAAGTCCCTTAAAAGCCAATACATTTGTTTCATCTAGGAGTCCATAGGCAGATATACCCTCTGTTATTGAGTCACCAATAAATAATGCCCTATTAAAAAATTCTTCATCTATTTCGGGAATAATATCCTTTTTATTATTAGTGGCTGCAGCCCTGTTGGTTTTAGTATTACTTACTGGCTTGTGGTGTCTTATTATGGTAGCTAGATCACTATCCTCCAAATTAACTCTGCCAGTTGTTTCATCTTCCTGCATCTTAACCTCAACAGCTCCATTGTAACTGTAATTAGTTGAGGCATTAATTTGAGCAAAAAGCACTTCCATAGGCTTCCAAGTAATAATTGTTATTAATGACGTTAACGTTGTAAATAATACGGCTAATACAATTTTACCCCTTTTAGTTACTCTAAAACGTTCTCTTCCCAGTCCCATACTATTCCTCCAAAAAATGTAGTAAATGTATCATTTTAACCAACCTTTAATTATATTCGTCATTTAGGTTCCTAGTAAAATTATACTATAAGTTGACATAAGAAATAGTTACAAATTTGTTTCATTCTAATTAAAATTTTCAAACATTTGATCTTATTTTGCAATAATAAATATGTTATGGACGAATATTTGTAAATCCTTTGTTATTAGTAAATTTTTATTATTTATAACAATAACATATTACAAAGATATATAAATTTCATTAATAAGGTGGTGCCAATTTTTTGACTCCACCTTAATATTTCTCAAAAAATTCCCTTAGCAATTTCATTTCCCAAAAATTACATTGATATATTGGTTTAGATAAGAATGTATCATCCTTCTTATATTGAAGAAGCCCCTCCCATTTATTATCGGTTAAATGATGCATATAATAACACATTTAAAAAAGAATATCTCACCCGAGACATATTTTTATACTAATATGTCCAATGACCTGCAATTACAAAATAAAATGCCTCCTGTTTCAGATTACAGAAGGCTGGTAAAAATATAAATTTTATCAATTTCTAAGGCTCCATCTTCTATAAGGTGGAGTTTCCACTTTTTGCTTCAGGTGGGGTAGAGTCCCCACCTGAAGTCTCGATGTTCAGCTTTAGCTGAACGAGTTCACTGTAGTGGTATTTGGATTTCTCCTAATTTATTCATGCTTTTCATATCATTAGCCATAAGTTTATTGTTTGAAATCGTATATAAAACATCCCCTATATACAATACTCTCTGAACGTTTTTATCGCTTTCATTGTACCAGTAATCTCCGGACTTCATATAATCCTCATTATTTAAATGGCTTATCTTTCCCTTAAGTGTCAAACCCTTTACAAGGTCAATATTATATACATATGCTCCCTGGAAGGTGAATTTTCCATACTCAGGCATTGAGTTGGTATTTGAATTATTGGTTGTTTCCATTACTGTAACAGGGAAGGCTAATAAATTCTTTTCCTTTGAGAAAAGTAGTGCCCTGTGGTTGTTCAACAGCTCTGAATCAGTACCCCTGCCTCCAATGGTGGTTTTGAACTCCTCTATGGGGTTGTTTACATCAGTTACATCAAAAATCGCTATTTTCATTCCAAGGTAGTATGCATTTGTACTTATAACATTACCATTGTTGTCCTTGCTTGCTACCTCAACTGCATCCTTTCCAAACCCTATTATATGGTTTTCATCATAGGGTTGAAGATAATTACTGTAGCCAGGTATCTTTAATTTCCCGAGTATCTTTGGATTTTTAGGGTCCTTTAAGTCCATTACAAACAAGGGATCAACTGTTCTGAAGGTAACCATGTAAGCTCTGTTCCCCATGAACCTAACTGAGTATATTGTTTCCCCGGGAGCAATGTCCTCTATTTTCCCAGAAATATTCATATTATTATCAAGTACATACAAATTATTTTTTGATGTATTTTCATCTGTTCTCCAAACTTCACCCTTAGTTGTTGCTATTCTAAAATAATCATTGTTTTCATCCATTGAAAATTGGTTTAGTGTAGTTCCAGGAACTTCACCCCGTCCTGTGTACTTGATTCCATCCTTTAGTGAAAACCTGTATATAACAGTACTTACACTATTGTTGGTAGGCTGCATTCTAATGGAAAGCTTTTCATTACCTTTAACCTCTGATTTAGCTTCAACTTTATTTTCTACTTGGTAGTTAATTGCAGCAGTGTATAAGTTGTTTTCAGAAACATAAATATTTTGCCCTGCTCCCAGGTAGGTCTGCAGGTTTAGATTTCCTGAAAGATTATCAATGTTTAAGCCTGCAATTATCATGTAATTTGGCTCTATTACCCCAGGGAAGTAGGATATTTTTGAGTAATCAATATTTGCATATCCCTTACCCAGCTTAGAGTCACGATATACAGGAGTCAAATAGGGCTGATTATCTTCAACCGTTTCATTTCTAAACAGGTAGTAGTCTATATATTTATTTGTTACAAAATAAATATTTGAGCCTATTTTACGGGAGGAAACATACCCTCCCTCTATTTCGATTTCTCTTAACTGCTTAGGATTTTTTTTATCCTTTATATCATAAACTATTGCCTTAACCATGCTTCTTGTGTACTTTGGAGGGTAAATATATTTTACCTGCTCCTTTGCAGGTGTAAAAATATTATTTGACCCCTTAACTGGGTCCTTAACTGTTAAAGCTTCTTCATTGTAATAGCTTCCAATAACCACGAGATATTTATTATCTACATACATTTCAAATGGAGAAAATTTATTATCAGAATAACTAATTGTACTTGCAACTTCCATATCCACTGCAGGGTATGCCTTCATTATTACAATTCTTCCACCATTAACATGATATATATATTCTCCATCAGTTTTAACCACATCAGATTCATCTACCCCTTGAACCTGCACATTGGTAGTTGAATAATCTCCTGAGTTCGCAATATTAGTACTGTTTGAAGGACTCATAGACTTTGTGCTATCCATGGCACTTTTATTTGCATCTGCAGCCAATGGTTTAGATGTAGTAAAGAACTCCATACCTCGTCTTATGCCCCCATAAGTAATGGCAGCTGATTTCTCATACTCCTCCAACAGTTTTTTTAAATTAGCATAGGATTCAACAACTGGAAGGGTAACTTTCTTTGTTGATATTTTATTTGTATGTCCTGCATTGGTTGATGCATTGCTTGCATTCGCTGTATTAATAGAAACTGTCCCAATACCATTACTGTTTATTTTGCCAAGTACTACTATTGGTATAATCATTGAAATTACAATAGCAATAATGAGACCTAATTTAAAATAGCGTGGGAACCTTTTCACACAAATCATCCCCTTTGTTTTCTTTACTCATTAGATACAGCATGTTGTATCACGGTTCCCTCATATGGTAAAAATACAAAAAAGATGGACATATTATCCTTCATATAGGGTGATGGTTCTATTCTTTCTTTAAATATCTAAAATTCATATATTAACCTGACTTGCTTTTCCTTGTTTTAGCCTCTGCAATAATCCACATAATTAGTGGAATTATGACCTGAAAAGGAAGTGCATAATATGGATATATTTTCCTCGACCAATCCACCATCTCCATAATATTCTTATATACTATAACAGATAGGTTGAGCATTAGCACTGCAACTGGGATAACAATATATCTATACTCACTTATTCCTATCACCTTTGATATTCCTTTACTTGCAGCCATAAGGCATATACTTATTTTCACAAACACACATACTAAAAGCACTACTGAAACTGTTATTTCAAGCCTCTGGAATATTTTTCCGATATCAACCCTCGAAACAGTTATATAGGATGGAAAGTAGTACCTTGAAGCTAGCTCTTCTCCTAATACAGCAATATTTCTTGCTGCAATCATTAATATTGTGAAACTACCTACAAGAATTCCCCAAAGAAATACCTTGTATGAAGAGTTTTTCTTTTTTAAGCTGTCAAATACCATCATAAACATAACTGTCTCTGCAAATGGAAAGGAGAAGCCAGAAAATGCTCCAATAATAGCTGGTTTTATACCATTATATAATATTGGCAGAAAGTTCTGCAGTTTCATCTCAGGTATCATCAATAATTGTATAACAGCAAGAATAATGATGAGTATAATAATAAAAAATTCCGACCATCTTCCCAACACCTCAATTCCTGACTTAGTAACCCAAATACATAATAATAAAAGCATTATCATAGGAACAATCTCTGGAGTCCCTGGCAATCCAAGTGTGTTCATGAATTCCCCAATGTTCCTCAAAACCAATGCGCCCAGGTGAAATGCATACCATGAGTATAATATACAAATGAATTTACCAAGTACCTTTCCAAACAGTATATTGCTTATATCAAATAAATCCTTACCAGGATATAGTGACAGTATTCTAGAATATACAAGCATTATAATTGCTCCAGCAACAGCACCAAGCAGTATGGCCAACCACCTGTCTGCCTTCCCTTCTGTTCCTGTTCCTAATAGCAAAGAGCTCCCAAATAAAAATAATATAACCATTGATATTCCCTGTTTATTAGAGACCACTTCTTTCTGCATGCTTATACCTCCAGATTTACTCTCCAAATATAAATGTCACAAATTGTTTTATTGGTGTGGAGGGACTTGGTATCTTAACTCTAAGAGTTATTAAAATACTAATGACTGCGGATAAGGATAATAATGCTATGTAAAGGATAAGCTTTTTCTTGTTTTTTTCTTTTTTTAAAGGAATAATTTCAAGAAAACCTACCCCAGTGTATAGGAATAATACAACTAATGCTTTTATAATCACTCTAATCACCTATCTTTATCGGTTTAGATGTTGTAGCACTTGCTTTGATTTCAATTTCAACCTTAATCTCACAGTCTAGATTTGCAAATTCTTCATCCCAATTGCTTTCTATTTTTTTCCATAATTGTGGTATTTCTTTTTTTACCTCGCTGCCAAATCCAAATATATCGCTTTGGTAATCCTCCTGTACCTTATTAATTAAAGTGTTTATTTCTTTTTCCATGTACCTTTCTGCCTGTGATTTAAGTTTACTCTGTTTTTCTAAATCTATTACATCTATACTTCCTTTTATTTCAGCAATCGAAACATTTACATCCATACCTATTTTTATTGCAAGCTTTCCTTTTTCATAATCAGTTTCAATTTTGGTTGAATTACCAAATATCTCAAGGGAAACATCATCCTTAGTTCCCACAACATTTTCAATTGAGATTATTCCTGATTTTACTTCATCCTTAATGAATGATAATAATTGGGACTCTCCTCCATTAAGGTATCCTACTAGCTTATCCCTTTTAAATATTGCTGTTCCATAAACCTGAGGAACCTTATTCTTCCTTTGCCCTACAAGATAAACAGCTGGAAGAATTGCAGACACTCCTTCACTTGATAAATCGTTTATAAACCCCCATACATCCCTGTCAGGGGCTTTTCTTAATACATCAGTGTTTTTTAAAATTTTATCTAATTGAAAAGAAACTGTACTTTCCATAGGAAAAAAGGAATAGAATATTTCTCCTGCAGTTTTTTCTTTTGAAATCAATAATCTTATACTGGTCCTTACCTCTGCATCCCTTTCAATCCAGTCTATTACACCAACTACACCCTCCCTTGCAATATTTTCACTGATTATTCCTACCTTTGCATGGGACCAGTACAGCCTTTTCCCTACCTTCAAAATTATATTTCTAACAGCTTCGAATATGGTTTTCCCCTGGGCATCATAGATCTCAGGGCTTAAGCTTCCCTGTGCCTGACCTTTCCCTCCACCTTGTGCATTAACTAGCTCAACAGTTACAATATAATCACCCGTATCTTCATCCATATCTACTGCCATTCCTGCAACAATCGCTAAATCATCTATTTCTTTGTAGTTCCAGCATCCAGAGAATAGTGAAGTTATAATGAAAATTACTAATAAAAGTATAATTATTCTTGCACTCCGCATATATTCATTCCCCCAATACAAAAGCTAGGATTTTCTTACAGGATTTTTTTTGCCAATTATTCTTGGACGCTTTTTCATTAACCACCATGGGAATCTTACAATTGTATCCTTTACGCTGGCTGCATCAATTCTTCCTACATTCATCATATAAGGCACTCCAAAGGAGCGCATTGAGAAGAGGTGTATATATAGTCCCATCATTCCAAAAGTATATCCATAGAGCCCAATAAAGGATGATAAAAATATAATCGTAAACCTTATTACAATTATTGGCCCCAGCATCTTAGGCAATAAAAAACTGGCTATACCCGTCAATGCAATTACGATTACTATGGGGGCACTGATTATTCTTGCAGTCACTGCTGCATCCCCAAGTACTAAAGCACCTACTATGCTAACT
>JBEQBT010000160.1:0-7814 GCA_041639705.1 Clostridiaceae bacterium
TACTCCGGAAATGGTAGACGATTTTTTAGACAATACAATCAAGTCAACTGTAATGGGTATTAGAAAACTTCTTCCTAAAGAATATTAAAGTAGATAAAAGGGGGTATCATAATGGTATCTCCTTTAGGTTAGATGGACAGTTATTTAGTGATAAGATGCTATGACCTTAACTTCCAGTGTGGAGATAAAAGCTCCTCTCTCCGGTAACTGGCAAATTTGAACGTGAAAAATATTTTTCTGATAAAGGTTTTAATTTGTCCCCTGTCTGATATAATATAATTAAAATATATCTAAAAATTTAATTATTCTTATCAATTTAGGAGGATTTATAATGTTGTTAATTAAAAATGGAACCGTTCTTACAATGGCTGGTGAGCCTATTGAAATGGGACAAGTGTTAGTTGATAATGGCAGAATCATTTCAGTAGGGAAAGACATATCAACTCCTGAAAATTGCGAAATAATTGATGCAAATGGCGGATATATCATGCCTGGGATTATTGATGCTCATTGCCATATAGGAATGTGGGAAGATGGGATTGGATTTGAGGGGGCTGATGGAAATGAAATAACTGATCCTGCTACACCACAGCTAAGAGCTATTGATGCAATCAATCCAATGGACAGGTCTTTTATTGAAGCCTATGAAAATGGTGTAACATGTGTGTGTACAGGCCCAGGAAGTGCAAATGTTATAGGAGGTCAATTTGCTACGATCAAAACCAAGGGTAAGAGAATAGATAATATGATTGTTCAGCAAACTGCTGCAATGAAGGTTGCATTTGGAGAAAATCCAAAGAGATGCTATGATGCAAAAAAAATGGCTCCCTCTACAAGAATGGCTACTGCTTCTATTTTAAGGGAGTACCTGCTTAAAACTAAAAATTATATGGAGAATAAAGAGAAAAACTCCAGCTTTGATATGAAACTTGAAAGCCTGATTCCAGTTGTTAAGGGTGAGCTGAATATAAAGGCCCATGCTCACAGAGCTGATGATATATTTACTGCAATTCGTATTGCTAAGGAATTTGGGCTTAAGATGACTATAGAACACTGTACAGAGGGACACTTAATTGCTGATGAACTGGCAAAGGAAGGCATTCCTGCAATAGTAGGACCAACCTTTGGAGAAAGAAGTAAGGTTGAACTAAAGGAAAAAACCTTTGATACGCCTGCAGTATTGCATAAAGCAGGTGTTAAAATAGCCATAATGACAGATCATCCGGTAATACCGGTACATCATCTTCCCATTTGTGCCGCACTGGCTGTACGTGCAGGCTTGGACGAGGAAACAGCACTTAAAGCCATAACTATAAATCCTGCTGAAATACTTGGGATTTCTGACAGGGTAGGTTCGCTTGAAGTAAATAAAGATGCAGACATTGCAGTCTTTGACAAACACCCCTTTGATATACAGACTAAAACTACTTGTGTGCTAATTAATGGGGAAGTTGTTTATAAAAGATAATGGGTTAACAATGGCAAATTAAGTACAAAGTTAATTAGCTCAATATATAAAAGTGGTAAGATGCCAGACGATAATGCCCTGACGGGCACCATAAATAATGAAAACTAAACTCCTGCACATAATATAAGTGGTAGTCAGTGAAATAATATCGAATGTGATTGGTACAATAAGTCCGAGTGCCAGACTGATTTTAGCTTCTTTATGTACCATTTATTGTCGCTCCTTTTAGGAAGCACCCAGAGTAGTCTATTAAATCAGGAATCTACACTGACTATTCAATATTATGTGAAGGAGTTGTTTTGACTATGGATGTAATGTATAAAAATTGTTGTGGGCTAGATGTCCATAAGAAGATTATCAAAGCTTGCATAGTTACAGGTAAAAGTAAGAAAATACTTGAGTTTGGTACTATGACAGAGGACATTATCTCTCTTGTGGATTGGATAAAAGAGAAACAATGTGAATGCGTAGCAATGGAAAGTATAAAAAAATCCTCAAAAACAACTAAGGGGAATGAGTTTTTACGCACCACCCTTGTTGAATGTGCAAAAGCTGCTGCACATACGAAGGATACTTACCTGTCTTCCCAATACCATCGAATTGCAGCACGGCGAGGAGCCAATCGAGCTAGTGTGGCTGTTGCTCACACTATACTGGTCATTATATATCACATTATAAAATCTGAAAAGCCTACTATGAACTAGGTGCTGATTACTTTACAAAATCAAATGAAAAAGCCATCTTGAAACGCACAGAAAAGACACTTAAAGCAATAGGGATGCTATGCCTTATTTTAACATTGTTGCCGAGACAAACAAAAACACCGTTGTGACGGAATATAAGCCTGTCAAGGCACGTTCAGACAGCTATCAGAGTGAGGCTGCGCTGGAAAAGGAATTCATTCGTCTGCTTTGTGAGCAGGGGTATAAAAACTTAAAAATCCATACAGAAAAAGATTTGATTGCAAATCTCCGTAACAAATTGGAGAAACTGAACCATTATCAGTTCTCAAATACGGAGTGGGATCAGTTTTTTTTAAGTGCTGTGGCAAATCCCAATGAGCATATTGTGGAGAAAACACGCAAGATACAAGAAGACTTTGTTCAGGTGCTAAGGCGTGATGATGGTACTTCTAAGAACATCGCTCTCATTGATAAAAAGAATATACTCAACAACTGTCTGCAGGTCATCAACCAGTATGTATTAGGCACGGCAGACGGTGCGAAATATGACAACCGCTATGATGTCACCGTGCTTGTCAACGGTCTGCCTTTGGTGCATATAGAACTAAAACGCAGAGGTGTTGCTATCCGTGAGGCCTTCAACCAGATTAACCGTTATCAGCGTGATTCCTTCTGGGCAGGATGCGGTCTGTTTGAATATGTACAGATTTTTGTAATCTCCAATGGTACAAACACCAAGTACTATTCCAATAGTACCAGTTTCAATGCCATCAAGGATGGGAATTCGGTCAAGGCAAAAAAGGGGAAAACGAGCAACAGCTTTGAGTTTACAAGCTTTTGGGCAGATGCCAATAACCGTGTCATTCCTGACTTGATTGATTTCACAAAAACTTTTTTTGCAAAGCATTCTTTATTGAATGTACTTACCAAGTATTGTATTTTCACATCGGAAAATATGCTGATGGTTATGCGTCCTTATCAGATTACTGCTACTGAGCGAATCTTAAATAGAATAGAAATCGCCAACAACTATAAGAAATATGGCAGTGTTGCAGGCGGTGGCTATATATGGCACACCACAGGCTCTGGTAAAACGCTGACCTCCTTCAAGACTGCAAGACTGGCTTCACAGCTGACCTATGTCGATAAGGTGCTGTTTGTGGTAGACCGTAAGGATTTGGACTACCAGACCATGAAAGAATATGACCGTTTTGAAAAGGGTGCTGTTAACAGCAACACTTCTACAGCTATTCTGAAAAAGCAGCTGGAAAATCCTAATGCCACGATTATCATTACCACTATTCAGAAACTGGCAGCTTTTATTAAGAAATATAGCGGGCATGAGGTATATGACAAGCACGTTGTGATTATCTTTGATGAATGTCATCGCAGCCAGTTTGGGGATATGCATAGGGCAATCGTGAAGAATTTCAAGAAGTATCATCTATTCGGATTTACAGGGACACCGATTTTTGCAGCTAATTCTGGTGCGTCAAAGAATCCGGAATTCTTCACCACTGGGCAGACATTTGGCGACCAACTTCACACCTATACAATTGTAGATGCCATCAACGACAAGAATGTTCTTCCGTTCCGTGTGGATTACATCAAGACTATGGATACGGAAGAAGAAATCAGCGATGAAATGGTGTGGGACATTAACCGTGAAAAGACAATGATGGCACCACAGCGTATTGCCCTTGTGACAAAGTATATTCTGGAGCATTTTGACCAGAAAACCTACCGTGGGGATAAGACTTATATATTCAATTCCCTAACGAATATTGGGTCAGTTGCCTCTGCCGAAAGAGGAGCTGTAGAAGAAATTAAACAGAAACAGCGTATCAGTGGATTTAATTCCATTTTTGCCGTAGCATCTGCACCAATGGCGAAGTTGTATTATCAGGAATTCCAAAAACAGATGGCTGTAGACCCAACAAGAAAACTGCGTGTGGCTACCATATTCAGTTATGGTGCAAACGAGGAAGAAACCGATGGCATTCTGGACGAGGAAAATTCAGAGGATACCTCTGCTCTTGATCAGAACTCCCATGATTTCCTTGAATCAGCTATCAATGATTATAATGAAATGTTCCATACCAATTATGATACATCCAGTGACAAATTCCAAAACTATTATAAAGATGTTTCCCTGCGTATGAAAAACAAGGAGCTGGATTTGCTGATTGTAGTGAATATGTTCCTCACAGGTTTTGATGCCACCACACTCAATACCTTATGGGTGGACAAGAATCTGAAAATGCACGGATTGATTCAAGCATTTTCCAGAACTAATCGTATCCTTAATTCCATTAAGACCTTTGGTAATATTGTATGTTTTAGAAATCTGCAAAGAAGAGTGGACAGTGCCATTTCCCTCTTTGGTGACAAAGATGGAGGTGGTATTGTTTTGCTCCAGAGTTTCAAGGATTATTATTATGGATATATTTCTGCGAATGATAAAGCAATGCCGGGATATGTGGATATGATGGAGGAACTAAGGGGCAAGTTTCCACTTACAGAGCCACAAATTATTGGAGAGCAAAATCAAAAGGATTTCATCTCCTTGTTTGGGGCAATCCTGCGCATGAGAAATCTGCTGGCATCCTTTGATGAATTTCAAGGCAAAGAACTGATTACAGAGCGGGATTTGCAAGATTATCTTGGTAGATATCAGGATTTGCGTGATGAATGGAAACGCAAGCGTGAAGCCGGAGAAAGCACGGATATTATTGATGATATCGTGTTTGAAGTGGAACTAATTAAGCAGATTGAGATTAACATCGATTACATTCTGATGCTTGTGAAGAAGTACCACGATGCCCACTGTGAAGATAAAGAAGTGCTGCTTACCATTAAGAAAGCCATTGATGCCAGCCCGGAACTCCGCAGCAAGAAACAGCTTATCGAGACATTCATTGCAGGCATCAATGATGCAGATGATGTCATGTCAGAGTGGCATAATTATGTTGTGGAACAACGAGAGAAGGAACTTGAGACGATCATCACAGAAGAGAAATTGAAACCGGAAGATACCCGAAAATTCCTAGAAAATGCATTCCGTGATGGTGAAATCAAAACTGCCGGTACAGATATTGATAAGATTATGCCACCCGTTTCCAGATTCGGCGGAGGTGGCAGAACCAAGAAAAAGCAGAATGTCATTGATAAGCTGAAGGCTTTCTTTGAGAAGTATTTTGGTATTGGCGGTTCTGCATCGTTTACAGAGCCGGAAGGTGAACCGTTGGAATATGGCTCTGACACACAAAGCAATCTGTCAAAGGTGGCAGAAAATACATCCCAATATGGTACAGATAATTAATTTCAAAAAGAAAACGACCGCACAGGAGCATTTCTACTCTTATGTGGTCGTTTCTATTTGCCGCGATTTGGGGTTAGCAACCGTATAAATACAGCATTTCTGACAGATATACTTATGCGAATTGTTTCATTTCCTACCCCGAACAGCATAAAAAGCAGTGTAAAACACACAGTTAGAGACTGCAAGGGAGGCACAAAAGAAGTGGAAAAGTAGGACAATAGATGAAAGATCCGAAATATTAAATAAGACAGCGGATGTACTTCTTAAGCAAAAGGAAGAACTAGCAGAGCTGATGATAAGGGGAATTGCAAAGGATAGAAAAGGCTGTATTTCGGAAGTGGAGCGAACCTCTGATTTTATCCGGTTTTCTGCAGATGTTGGAAAAAATCTTTCTGGGGAAAGTATTCGTGGAGACAGTTATCCTGGAGGCAAAAAAATAAGGTATCGATTGTACAAAGAGAACCCCTAGGTGTAGTTTTGGCAATTTCCCCCTTTAATTATCCGGTTAATTTGGCAGCTTCAAAAATAGCCCCAGGACTGATGGCAGGAAATTCAGTCGTATTTAAGCCAGCCTCCCAGGGCAGTTTATGTGGTTTATACCTGGCAAGTGCTTTTCATGAGGCAGGTGTTCCGGCAGGAGTGCTAAATACAGTAACTGGTAAGGGAAGTGAAATTGGTGATTATATTACCACACATAAAGGGATTAACTTTATTAATTTCACCGGAAGTACTGAAATTGGGAAACACATTTCACTAATTACGAGTATGGTTCCGCTGCTTATGGAGTTAGGTGGGAAAGATGCTGCAATAGTATTGGAAGATGCGGATCTTGATTTGACTGCAAACAATATTGTTGCCGGTGGGTATTCCTATTCCGGCCAGCGCTGTACTGCAGTAAAACGAATTTTAGTCATGGAACAGGTAGCAGACAAACTGATCCAGAAAATAATGGCAAGGATGAAGAAATTGACAATGGGAAATCCCTTGGAAAGAGATGTTGATATCGTTCCTTTGATAAGTAAAAAGGCAGCAGATTTTGTATGGGAATTGATGGAAGATGCAAAAAGGAAAGGCGCGGAGCTTCTGGTTTGAGGGAATAGAGATGGAAATCTTATTGAACCGACTTTGTTTGACAAAGTTACTAGGGATATGAGGCTTGCATGGGAAGAGCCCTTTGGCCCGGTGCTTCCGATTATGAGGGTAAATGACAAAGACGAGGCAATCAAGATTGCAAATGCCTCCCATTATGGATTGCAGTCAGCTGTATTTACGGAAAATATTAATGATGCTTTTTATGTTGCTAATAAGTTAGAGGTTGGAACGGTTCAAGTGAATAACAAAACTGAGAGGGGACCAGACCATTTCCCTTTCCTTGGGGTGAAGTCCTCCGGCATTGGGACTCAGGGAATTCGCTATTCCATTGAATCCATGTCCAGGCTAAAAGCAACTGTAATCAACATACACAACAGTGAAAATAATCAATTATCATCAAAGATAAAATAAAAGTATGGGAGGTGAATGCCTCCCATACTTTTATATATAAGGCAGCTCACATATAAAAGCAATATGCCAGCTGCTTTAGTTCACGCCATTTTAAAATTTAATTACCCTTGGTGCCTCAGTAAAGGATGATATAGTTGCTGTGGCATCCTTTAAATAGAACACCTGTGTGTTTCCATCCTCTGCCTTATACATGGACTGCAGAGATGGATATGCATCAAGCATATGCTGCTTGGCTTCGATTCTGTCGTCCTCTATGGCCTTAGCTTCTATGCGTACCCATTTGCCTTCATAAAATGCACAGATTTCTATCTTAGGGTTTGACAATATTTGCTTTGATACATTTTTTACCTTGCCTGTCTGAACATAAAGCTTACCTTCAAAAATGTCCACTGTGCCAAAGGGAAGGACTCTTGGCTGGTTTTCTTCAACTGTTGCTATATAGTAGGTTTCACACTTTTTTAAAAATTCATAGATTTCCTCCATTGACATAACCTCCACCAGTTTATTTGACAAATGCTATTATATACCTTCATAGGTCGTTTTTGCAAGCTGAAGGGTTCCTTAATGATCCTGCAGCCCTATTAATATTTATAGAAGGTCCGGCTTGAAATCTATGCAATCCCTCTAGCATCTAGCTGCTTTTCCTATTGGAAGCTTCATTGATTATCACCTACATAATTTAATATATTTAGTATTCCTAAATACTAAATATATTATTGTGTAACGAATACCACGGGCTATGCCCGTGGTTCCAAAAGGCTTTTAGCTATGAGTGGAAAAAAATAACCTCCTTTGATAAAATAAATGCAGGTTCGCCAACCGCATTAAATACAAAGGA
>JBEQBT010000161.1:0-7664 GCA_041639705.1 Clostridiaceae bacterium
ATGAATTGTATGCTTCCTGCATTACTAATCTTTCCTTTAGAGAAATTCTTTTCCCAAACATAACTATAAAAAAGGAAGCAAAGGTCATAAATCCTAACCCACCAGTCTGAATCAGCATTATTATAACTATCTGTCCGAATATGCTCCAATGGGTTCCAGTATCAACGGTTGTAAGTCCAGTAACACATGTTGCGGAGGTTGCTACAAACAAACTATCTATAAATGGAGTGGATTTGCCATCTGCAGCAGCTATAGGTAGTGATAGAAGTATAGCTCCTATAAGAATAACTGCAGCAAATCCTAGTGCAAGTATTTGTACAGGCTGCAATTTTATTAACTTGATTTTATTATCTTTATCATTATTTAACATAATGTTCCTCCTATAGTCAACACATATAAATTAATTATACCACTATATAATTTTTTTAGTCAAAATAGGAAAAGTACCTAATTGCGTCCATTTTAGCCTGTTTATGTTAATTCTATGCAACTATTGCCTATAACAGTCTATTACATCTATTTATCACTATAGTTTCACTCAAAAGTGAACTCCTTCAGCTAAAGCTGAACATCGAGACTTCAGGTGGGGACTCTACCCCACCTAAGCAAAAAGTGGAAACTCCACCTTATGGAAGGTGGAGTCTTAGAAATTGATAAAGAGACCTGCATATACAGGTCTCTTTATTAATCTATTTAATTAAGCATTAAGCTTTGCTTTAGCTATATTAACAAGCTCTGTGAAAGCTGCTTCATCATTTATTGCTATGTCAGCAAGTATCTTTCTGTTTATTTCGATACCTGATAATTTCAAACCATTTATAAACTTGGAATATGAAAGATCATTCAGTCTTGTAGCAGCATTAATTCTTGCTATCCAAAGTTTTCTATAATCTCTCTTCTTTAGCTTTCTTCCTATATAGGCATTTCTTAATGCTCTAATAACGGTTTCATTAGCTGTTTTGTATAATTTGCTTTTTCCACCATAATATCCCTTAGCTAGTTTCATTATCTTTCTGCGTTTTTTATGGCCATTAACGGCTCTTTTAACTCTTGCCATGAGAATTCCTCCTTTTTATCCTACTTACTACATGTAAGGTAATAATTTCTTTAAAATTTTAACTTCTCCACCTGTTACATAGGCGCCTCTTCTAAGACCTCTTTTAGCTCTTGCACTTTTTCTTATATGATATTTGTTAAGATAAGCACGGCTTCTCTTAAATTTTCCTGTTCCAGTCTTTCTGAATCTTTTAGCTGCACCTTTATGTGTTTTCATTTTTGGCATAATTATTTCCTCCCCTCTAATCTTAAGCTTTCTTTGGAGCTAAGAACATAGACATATTTCTTCCTTCAAGTTTTGGTTCTTTTTCTATTATGCACACCTCGTGGAGTATTTCTACAAAACGTTTCAATAACTCCTGTCCGAAATGAGAATAGTCTGCTTCTCTACCTCTAAATCTAACTGTAACCTTAACTTTGTCACCATCTAAAAGGAACTTTTCTGCATTTCTTGCTTTAACATTTAAGTCATGATCTTCTATATTTGGACTTATACGAATTTCCTTTAAAGTTACAACCTTTTGTTTCTTTTTAGCTTCCTTTTCTTTCTTCTGAATCTCATACAGGAACTTACCATAGTCCATTATTCTGCACACTGGCGGTTTTGCCTGGGGTGCTATCATAACAAGGTCAAGCTGCTTTGTTTCAGCAAGTTCAAGGGCTTCTCTTGATGACATTATTCCTAACTGTTCTCCATCATCACCTACAACCCTTAGTTCCCTTTCACGAATTTCTTCGTTAATAAAATGTTGTTTACTAATAACTTCCACCTCCTAATAATTAAACAAAAACAATAAAAAAACGGATGGACAAAGTCCATCCGCGATTATACAAGCTAATGAAAATAATTCATTATTAACCCTACTTCCAATGGTGTAAGGTGAGAAGCGGATGGCTTCTACTTGCTACTTAAATAATATATCACATAAAGAATTTTATGTCAATAATTATTTAAAACTATAAATTACTTATCCTCTTGTCATTCTCTTCTTTCATTTTTGAGAGGAATGCATCAAATTCCATTGTTCCAAGATCTCCGTCCTTTTTAGATCTAATAGCCACATTCCTAGCCTCAACTTCCTTATCTCCAAGAATTATCATATATGGCACCTTTTCAAGTTGAGATTCTCTTATTTTATAACCTATTTTTTCGTTTCTAAGATCAAGTCCAACTCTAATATCAGATTCCTCTAGCTTTTCTTGAAGCTCCTTTGCATATTCATTTGCCCTGTCTGTTACTGGTAAAAGTTTTACCTGTACTGGTGCCAGCCATACAGGGAAAGCTCCTGCATATTGCTCAATTAATATGCCCATAAATCTTTCAATGCTTCCAAGTACAGTTCTGTGAACCATTACAGGCCTATGCTTTTCTCCATCCTCTGCGATGTATGTTAAGTCGAATCTTTCAGGCATCTGGAAGTCCAATTGTATTGTACCGCACTGCCACGTTCTTCCTATACAGTCTTTTAAGTGGAAATCAATCTTTGGACCATAGAAGGCTCCATCGCCTTCATTTATCTTATATGGAAGGTCAGCAGCTTCAAGTGCTTCCCTTAAGGATTCAGTTGCATGTTCCCAATCCTCATCTCTTCCCATGGAATTTTCTGGCCTTGTTGAAAGCTCAACATTGTACTCAAAACCAAAAAGCTTATATATTTTATCAGTTAATTTGATTACTCCTAATACTTCATCCTTAATCTGCGATGGCATCATAAATATATGAGCATCATCCTGAGTAAAGGATCTAACTCTCATGAGTCCATGAAGTGCTCCTGATGCTTCATGTCTATGAACCAGTCCAAGTTCTCCCATTCTAATAGGAAGTTCTCTGTAGCTGTGCATCTGGTTTTTGTAAACTAGTATGCCTCCAGGACAATTCATTGGCTTAATAGCATAGTCAGCTTCATCAATTTTTGTAAAATACATGTTTTCCTTATAATGATCCCAATGTCCTGATTGATGCCATAGTTCTTCATTTAGTATAATTGGAGTTTTAATTTCCTTATATCCAGCCTTAACATGCTCTCTTCTCCAATAATCCTCCAAAATATTTCTTATAACCATTCCCTTAGGATGGAAGAATGGGAATCCAGGACCTTCTTCATGTAGTGAGAATAATTCAAGCTCCTTGCCAATCTTTCTATGATCTCTCTTTTTTGCTTCCTCAAGCATTTTTAGATATTCATCTAAATCACTTTTCTTTGAGAATGCAGTTCCATATATTCTTTGAAGCATTTTATTCTTTTCGCTGCCTCTCCAGTATGCTCCAGCTAAATTTAAAAGCTTAAATGCTTTTACTTTTCCTGTAGTTGGTACATGTGGTCCTGCACAAAGGTCTGTAAATTCTCCCTGTTTATAAAATGAGATTATCTCATCCTCAGGAAGATCCTCAATAAGTTCAACCTTATAGTCCTCATTTTTACTTTTTTCATATTCTATAGCTTCATTTCTTGGCTTTACAAATTTTTCTAAAGGTAAGTTTTCCTTCACGATTTTATCCATTTCTTTTTCAATATCAACTAACATTTCTGGAGTAATGGAAAAATCCGCATCAATATCATAATAGAAACCATTCTCTATTGATGGTCCTATAGCAAGCTTTACTTCAGGATATAATCTTTTAACTGCTTGTGCAAGAATATGGGATGCTGTATGTCTTAAGGCATGCTTACCCCCCTCATCTTCAAATGCTAGTATTTCAAGATTAGAGTCCTTATCAATTTCTGTAGTTAGGTCTACTACTTCTCCATTTATCTTCCCTGCAAGGGCGTTTTTATAAAGTCCCATGCTGATTTGCTTTGCAACATCTTCTACCTTCACCGGTTGTTCGAATTCCAAAACTTTTCCATCTTTTAAAGTAATATTAATCATATTATTTCCTCCTATTCATTTCATTATTAAAACAAAAAACCCTCGTCCCTATAAAAGGGACGAGAGTATCATTCTCCCGCGGTTCCACCCAAATTGGCATTAACCCACTTGAAAGCTTTAACGCAGCCTACGTCAATCCCTACTGATTTCAGGTTGAAGCTCATGGGTGGTTTTCAATCTCCATGTTAAAGAAATCTTCCAGCCAATGGATTTCTCTCTCTGATAACTGGGTATAATCTACTCTTCCCGTTCATTGCTTTATCTTGTTAATGATTATATAACTCCCTTTGATTTTTGTCAATAGAAACACTCAAAAAAGTGAACTTGTTCAGCTAAAGCTGAACATCGAGACTTCAGGTGGGGACTCTACCCCACCTGAAGCAAAAAGTGGAAACTCCACCTTATAGAAGGTGGAGTCTTAGAAATTGATAAAAACAGGAAGGAACTAATGTTTCTAAGTCCCCTCTTGCGATAATCATCGTAAAAAATACTTTATACCTTTGTTAAGGTTGATATGCCATGGCATATTTCACATCCTGGGCAGAAGGTTAATTTTTCAAGGAAGATATTTTTTATAGTGTCCATTACCTCCTGGTTTTGGATATTTAGCATGCCGTGAACTACAATTTTGTTTGGAGCACATGTAATAAGAGCACTTACCAGAATATCATGCTTGTTTACTTCACCTTTAATATTATCTATATTGAAATCTGCAAAAAACTCCTCTGTTATATTATTTAAGTTCTCGTCCTCTATTACATAATCTCCACTTGAGTTTATAATAATGTTTACTACTTCATATCTACTTTCCTGAATATCTACAAAATATTTTAACAGCTTTATAAACTCACTGTATTCCTTTTCTATAACATATTCTTCAATTATTTTTTCAACCAGACTGGTAAGCTCCTCATTTAGATCCTTAAGTCTAAAGGTTATAAATCCATCAAGAATTATTTCTATGCTTTCTTGTAGATATTCATCTATTTTCTTTATTATATTATTTTTGCAGTTAATGCTGTATAACAATCCTTGGGTAGAAAATATACCGCTGCCAGCAACAACTTCTATACATCTTTGTTTTATTTCTCCTAAATCATTGTAGCTTAAATAGCTATAATTTTCTCTTAAAAGTTTCTCAAGCAATTCAGTAATGTACTCAGTTGAAATAAAATCATAAATTGCATTTGAAGAATATGAATAAAAGAGCTCTCTACAATCATCAAAGAGCTTAATATCATTTTCTGTATCTTTTAATATGCATTTTACATAATGCATATTTCCCACATCACTCTCTGCCATAGCAATATTAATTTCCTTATCCTTAAAAAACTTGCATAGTTCTTTAAGCTTATCATAAATATCTCTATTTTTTTTGCTATATCCAATTGACAGGAGAATCAAGCTTATCACTCCCTTCACCAATAGTATATGTGAGCCATAAAATGCTATACAGGTAATAATTATGGCGTTAATATACTATATTCTTTTAAAGGTATTAGTGTCCCCAAATCATTAACTAGATTTTTACTCAAATTAATAATGCTTTTGTTATATTTTGACAAAAAAACTTGTATTTCATTATAATTCGGATGTAACTTAATGTTGCCAAAAAAAGCAATATCAGAATTGGACACACTTCCGGTCGCTCCGCCAATAAAACCATAATTCATATTAAATAGTTTAACATTGCCAGGAGTGATAAGCAGTACAGCGATATTATTTTTTTGTAATTCTTCACAAATTCCCTTATCGGATGTAATAACAGCATCCTTTGATACAACACAGATGGAACACTTTGCATATCCCTGATTAATATTAATTATTTCAATTCCTCTATCAAATAATTTCTGCAGCAATATTTCATCTGTATATTTAATGCAGCAAACAGCTTTATTTCCAAACCGTGCTACATTATATGAAATGTCAAATGGATATGTTCCTGTCACTGGCTTTTTACCAATAATTATTATAAACCCTTCATCTTCAAGTTTATATATAATTTGGTTTTCAATATTAGGTGCCAGGATTATTTCCTTATCTCCCAAGTGATGAATTACAATATCAGGGTGGTATGAAATTGCTTCATATAACCCATCTGTCCTATTCGTTCTTATTAACCTAATACCAATATCATTAATATTTCTTTCTATTTCTTCTGTTACCCTTCCATCAATTACTGCCAAGCTTACCTTACCAACAGGTAAATTTGGAGATTGAATAAAATCCTCCAATCAGATTAACTCCTTCCTCTTTTTAAATAGTAGTAAAAATGCACAAAGTCCAATTACTCCGCTTATTATAAAGGTATACTGAGAACCAAGATATTTTGCAGCTGTTCCTGCATATAGACTTCCTACAGGTGCAAGTCCTCCAAATACAAAAGAATATACACTCATTATTCTACCTCTCATATTATCAGGAGAATTTAGTTGAAGGACCGTGTTACATGTGGTATTAAAGGTTATCATAAAAAAACCACATACAGCAAAAACTATTATGGCCATGTAGAAATTTGGAACAATTCCTGCAGCAAGTAGTGCAACAGAAAGTCCAAAGGACCCGATTAACTGTTTCCTAATTGCTCCTTCCTTTCTTCCCCTTGCAGCAACAGAAACAGCACTTATTAATGCGCCAAATCCCAAGGCGGAAAGTAATATTCCAAATTCTTTTGCTTCGAGTCCAAGTACATCTTTTGTATATATAGGTACAAGTGTATTAAAATTCATAGCAAATGTAGGAATAATAGCAGTTGCTATAAATGTATATAATAGCTTTGGTGATTTTGCAATATATTTGAATCCCTCAAGTATATCCTTTCCAGGATTTTTAACCTCACTTCTTACAGGTTTATCGTCCATTGACATCATAAATAAACCAAATAGAACAGCCATAAAGCTAACAGCGTTGAATAGGAAGGACCATTTGGCACCAAATCTGGAAAGCACAATTCCTGCAATTGCTGGGCCTATGAGTCTTGCTCCATTGAAAACAGCAGAATTTAATGCAATTGCATTCATCAAATGCTCCCTTCCCTCTACCATTTCCACTACAAATGACTGTCTTGCCGGATTATCTAAGGATTGGGCAATTCCAATGCAAAACATTATAATCAATATATATTCAAATTTCATTGAATTAGAGAAGATAAGTAAGAAAAGGGCAAAGGCTCCTACAGCTTGAAGCCCCTGAGTTAGCATTATAAGCTTCCTTTTGGGATATTTCTCGACAATTACGCCTGCATATAGCGTAAATAATAGAACAGGTGTAAATTGAACTGCATTCATAAGACCAACATAGAATCTGTTACCAGTTATATCATAAACAATCCAGCTGAGGGCTGTATTCTGCATCCATGTTCCAATTAGAGATACTAGTTGTCCACACCAAAACAATCTAAAATTTTTATGTCCTAAAGCCGGAAAATATTCCATCAATTTATTTTTAACATTCATTGAACTATCACCCCACAATATGTATATTAATTTATATTTTTAAAAATTGCAAACTAAAGGATGTATTTCCATGTTTTATTGCACTATATAGAAAGAATATGTCGCAACATATGAATGTGAATTGCCCAGCACCTAACGGAGACGCTGTCATCTGAAGGTCGTGAAGGATCTTTCCCTGAGGTACCATTTCGATCAGGCCCTAAGCTCAGGATGACATTGACTCTGCCAGTGACATTCATAGAAATGACAGTTAGTAGGGGCGAACAGTGTTCGCCCCTACAT
>JBEQBT010000162.1:0-7656 GCA_041639705.1 Clostridiaceae bacterium
TAACAATCCGCAGCTCCTTATGGGCTACCTTTTTGGAGTAAAAAGGGGTGCATATACAGGGGCATTGGAGGATAGGGAAGGAATAATTGAAAGGGCACGAGATGGAATTTTGTTCCTTGATGAGGTTCACAGACTTCCTCCTGAAGGACAGGAGATGCTCTTTACAATTATTGATGAGGAAAGATACACGCCACTTGGAGGTACAAAGGAAATCCATATAGATGTAATGATAATATCTGCTACTACTGAAAATATTAACTCTGCATTACTTAAGACCTTTTCAAGAAGAATACCGGTAACAATATCCCTCCCACCACTTAGGGAAAGAACTGATGAGGAAAGGCTCGCACTTATAGGAGATTTTTTCAAGGAAGAGTCAAAAAGAATAGGAAAGAAGATAGAAATAGATAATGAGGCCATAACTGCTCTCTTAAATTTTGAATGTCCGAACAACATTGGCGAACTGAAAAGCGACATACAGATAGCCTGTGCAAAGGCGTTCTTAAGGAGTATGTTCACAGACCTAACTGTAAAAATCAATCTTGAGGATTTTAGTGAAAAGGTAAGGGCAGGGCTTTTAAAGGCTAAAAAGGTTTCTCCAAGTAATTTTAAAGTTGAGGCAAAGGCAAATGGAGAGTATGGGGCTGAGGAGGTAGGCGACAAGTACAGTCTCTCTGCCAATATATATGAATTTATGGAGGAAAGAAGCCAGTATCTTAAATCCAAGGGTATTGGACAGGATGAAATAAAGTTGAAGGTTTCCAATGAGGTAGAAAATTTTATTGACAGCTATCTTGCCAGTATAGAGGGTAAACGGGGAGAGGATGATATAAAGCACATAGTCAGTTCTGAGCTGTATGACTTTTTAAATAACTTTATGTACCTAGCAGAATACAGGCTTAAAAGGAAGATATCAAGGAATACATTTTTAGGACTCCTTGTGCACATAGATGCATTTCTTGGAAGGGCAAGGGAAAGAAGACTAATTGAAAATCCAAAGCTTGATGAAATAAGAAAGCAGTATTCTGAGGAATTCAAGCTTGCTATGCTTCTTGCTGAAAAACTGGAACAAAGGTATGGGGTTAGTGTACCACTTGATGAGATAGGCTTTATAACAATGTTTTTTGCTGCAGATGTTGAGGAGAATAGAGGCAGAACAGCTGTAATAGTTGTAATGCATGGAAACAGTACTGCTAGCTCCATGGCTGAGGTCGTAAATCAGCTTTTAAATACAAACCATACAATAGCATTTGACATGCCCTTGTCAATGAAGCCTGAAACTGCACTTGAAAATTTAAAAAGGCTTGTAAAGGAGTATGATGAGGGAATGGGAGCGCTGCTCCTTGTGGACATGGGTTCTCTTAAGTACTTCGATAAGCTTATAAAAAATGAAACGGGTATTGAGGTTAAGGCAGTAGACAGGGTGACTACTGTAATGGTGCTTGAGGCAACCAGAAAGGCTCTTATGAATCAGAACCTTGAGGACATTATAAAATCCTTGGATCTTGACAGTAGGTATCTTGGAAATAATGTTGAAGGCAATATAAGGTCTAAAAAGGACGTTATAATAACAGCCTGTTCCACAGGAGAGGGTACTGCACAAAAGCTTAAGGAATTAATATATACAAGGTACAGCAAGGAACAATATGAGGTTATAAACTTGAGCATAAAGGATAGGGAGGAATTTAGAAGGGCTGTAGAGGATATAAAAAAGGAAACCAATATTACAGCTATAATTAGTTCTTTCGATATTAAAATTCAGGGAATTGATTACATTCCCATGGATAAATTCTTTAAGGAATTTATGGGTGAAGACTTTGAGGAAAATATAAAGGATGAAGGCCTTATAAAAAATATTAAGGTAGTATACAGGGAATATCTCGAACTTAAGGATTCGGAGTTTATAGTAAATACATTTATGGAGCTCATTTATACCATGAAATATACCTTTGATATACATCTTGACAGTGAAAAGCTTAACGGGCTTTTAATGCATTTTGGATGTCTGCTTCAAAGGCTTATAAATAAGGAAGAAACAGATAAGTGTAAAAACAAGGAAATAATATTATCCCGTTATAGTGACTTGTATAATTACCTTGAAAAAGGTGTTAAATGCATTGAGAAAGGTTATGATATAGAGCTTTCAGAGGATGATATAGCCAATATGGTTGAAATACTTATTAATTTATAGGCTGGTGGTTTTGTTGAAGTATATTATTGGTATTGACGGTGGTGGAACAAAGACAGAGGCAGTAGCCTACAGTCTTGAGGGTGCTGAGCTTGGGCGAGGATATTCTGGCTTTGGGAACATGCTTTTAGGAGAGGAAATAGCCCTTATGAACATATCTCAAGCTGTTAAGGAATGTATTACCAATGTAGAAAAATATTCACCCTCAGGTGAGTGTATCATGCTTTATCCAGGAATTGCAGGTATTGACAGCGGGAATAACAGGAAAAGGCTTGAAGAAATACTTCATAACCAATTTAATGTAAGAGTAAGGGCTATAAATGATGCTGAAATTGCACTTGCGGCAGTGCTTAAAGGGCAGGATGGAATGCTCACTATTTCAGGAACAGGATCCATAAGCTATGGTATAAATAATGGAATTGTAGCTCGGGCTGGTGGCTGGGGACATTTACTTGGAGATGAGGGAAGCGGATATTATATAGCAATGCAAGTATTTAAAAATATGACAAGAGAACATGACATGGGACTTAATATTGGAAGGCTTTCAAATGCATTTATGGAAAGGCTGAATATTACTAATGTGGAAGAAATCAAAAAAATTATATATTCTTCTCAAAAGGGTGATATTGCAGCTTTTGCACCCCTTGTAGTAAGAGAGGCAGAAGATGAAGATGATTTTGCAATCCAAATACTTAAACAGGCCGGATTGGATTTATCAGATATAACACTTAGAGTATGTAGAAAGCTTAATATAAATGAAAGTGTGGGAGTTGGAATAAAGGGGAGCATACTGACTCAGGTTAAGCTTGTAAGGGAAGAGTTTGAAAAACAACTCAGCTCTAAAATTAAAGATCTGAAGATAATAGAGGATGAAGTATCACCTGCAAAGGGAGGGTACTATCTTGGGATAAAGGAGCTTGGGGACGGTTTATAAAGCAAAAACATTGTTAATTTATCGCCCTTTTTTGGAGCCTCTTTTGCAGGGGCAAACAGTGTTCGCCCGCCACTCGGCATTTTAACAAGAAGAAAACCCTAAATGGAAGTGTCAACGGTTGAAGACTGTTGCCCCTACGCTTTGAAGTCATCATCTTAAACATTTATTTAAAATATAATCCCAAAAATAAATTAAGGGGAAATGAAAAATGGAGAAATATGCAGTTGGACTGATGTCAGGTACTTCACTGGATGGAATAGATGCTGCACTTGTAAAAATAAAAGATTCAGGAGAAAAGACAAGGGTTGAAATCATTGAATTTATTAATGAGAAGCTTCCGGAGGATATTAAAAATGAAATAAGAAACTGTTGCGGGGTAGATAAGTCAAATGTGGAGCTTGTTTGCAGCCTTAATTTCAAGTTGGGTTATCTTTTCGCTGATGCAGCTAAGAAAGTATGCAGTAGGGCCGACTTTCAGCTTAACAGGCTGGATTTCATAGGCTCCCATGGGCAAACAGTATTTCATATACCAAGGGAATATGGAAACCTTGCTAAATCAACTCTCCAAATAGGAGAACCATCGGTCATTGCATATGAAACAGGGGTTACGGTGGTGTCAAACTTTAGAACTATGGATATGGCAGCAGGTGGAGAGGGTGCACCCCTTGTCCCTTATACAGAATATCTGCTTTATAGGGGAGAAAAAAGCAGAGCACTTCAGAATGTTGGAGGTATTGGCAATGTAACAGTGCTTCCTGTAAATTGTGGCCTTGATGATATGCATGCATTTGATACAGGGCCTGGCAATATGATTATTGACGAAGTAGTAAAAAGGCTAAAGGGTGTGTCATATGACAAAGGCGGTGCTTTTGCAGCAGAAGGAGAGGTTAATGAAGAACTATTAAGTGAACTTATGGATACTCCATATATCAGGGAAGCTCCACCTAAAACCACAGGTAGGGAGCTTTTCGGAAGCCAGTTTGTGGACAAGATGCTGGAAAAATGGGGAGGCTTAAGGGATATGGATATTATAGCTACTGTTACAGCCTTTACTGCCCATTCTATTGCAGAAAACTATAAAAACTTTGTATTCCCAAGGTATGATATAGATGAAGTTATTCTTGGAGGAGGAGGAAGCTACAACAAAACACTGGTTGGGATGCTAAAAGATCTTCTTCCAAAGTGCAGTGTGCTTATTCAGGAGGAAATCGGATATTCCTCAGATGCTAAGGAAGCTATTGCCTTTGCAGTTCTTGCAAATGAAACACTAAGTGGAAATGCTGGAAATGTGATTGGGGCTACGGGCGCCTCCGGTAGAGTAGTACTTGGAAACATAACACCAGGACAAAATATTTCATTTGAATATACTCAAAAATCCACTTAATTTAAGTGGATGTCATTGCTATGAAAGTCACTGCAAGTGTCAATGTCATCCTGAACGCAGTGAAGGATCTTATATGCACCATAGGGAAGATCCTTAGCTACGCTCAGGATGACATATCCTGACTTTCATTTATCGTGGTGCGGGCGCACGTGGGTATTCTGAACGCAGTGAAGAATCTTTGACCAAGATGATTACAAGATCCTTCACTTCATTCAGGATGACAGTGTGAAGTCTTTCATAGTGATGATAGATAATAGTTCTATAATAATTAGTACAAAATGTATAGGAGGCAACATGTATGAGAGGTTTAGGAATTTCAATATATCCTGAGAAAGCAAGCTTTGAGGAGAATTTATCTTATTTAAAGTTAGCACATAAGTATGGATTTACAAGGGTATTTACATGCCTTTTATCAGTAGCAGGTGATAAGGAAAAGATAGTAAAGGAATTTAAGGAAATTATAGGAGAAGCAAACAAGCTTGGAATGGAGGTTATAGCTGACGTTAGTCCAAGGGTATTTGGAGAGCTTGGAATCAGCTACAATGACCTAACCTTCTTTGCAGAGCTCAAAGCCTATGGAATAAGACTTGATATGGGATTCAGCGGACTTGAAGAATCCTTAATGACATATAATCCCTTTAATCTGAAAATAGAAATAAACATGAGCAGTGGAACAAAATATATTGAAAACATAATGAGCTATAAGCCAAACCTTGACAACTTACTTGCAAGTCACAACTTCTATCCCCATAGATATTCTGGTTTAAGCTATGACCACTTTATAAAGTGCAGCAAGCAGTTCAAGGAACTTGGAATAAGAACTGCAGCATTTATCTCCTCGAATGCAGCCAGCTTTGGACCATGGCCTGTAAATGAGGGTCTCTGCACACTTGAAATACACAGAGAGATGCCTATAACAGCACAGGCAAAGCACCTTTGGGCAACTGACCTAATAGAGGACATTATTATTGCCAACTGCTTTGCCTCAGAGGTGGAACTTAAAGCTCTCGGTGAATTAAATAGAGATATTCTAAGTTTTGAGGTTGAGCTTGTAGATAATATTCTCGAGGTTGAGAGAAAGATAGTTCTTGAAGAGCTTCACTTTAACAGGGGGGACATGTCTGAGTATTTAATAAGATCAACCCAGAGTAGAGTAAAGTACAAGGGACATGAGTTTATTCCATTTAACACACCAGATATAAAAAGAGGGGATATACTAATAGACACTTCCCTATATGGACATTATGCAGGAGAATTGCAGCTAGCACTTAAGGATATGAAAAACTCAGGGAAAACAAATGTAGTTGGAAGAATCAAAGATGAGGAGCATTTCCTTTTAGATTATGTAGAGTCCTGGCAGAAGTTTGGTCTTGTGCAAAAATGATAGTGTGTAGATTAGTAATGTGGTAAATGTAATAGAAATTCAAAATTGTAGTGGTCGTGACCACATTAACATTGCATTGGCCACACAGTTAATTCCTGCATCAATTATAGAAATTCTGGGGTAGTAAACATCACAAGCTCCAGTGGGAGCATGCTTATCACCATGTATTTAATCTACAGTGGTGAATAGTTTGCTCCCACTATTACATACTAGCATCTATAGATAACTTAAATTGTAGGTACACTAGGGGAGAACACTGTTCTCCCCCTACAATTACAAGGCGTTTAAATTCAACAATATAAAACATAGCCTAACAAAATAAAGGAGAAGTTAAAAATGAATGTAATAGAGCTTGAAAAGCTTTCTACAGAAGGAAGAAATCCTAATACAATGAATATAGACAGGGTAAGCACTATTGATATGATAACAATGATAAACGAAGAGGATAAAAAGGTTGCACTAGCAGTTGAAAGGGCTAAAGAGGATATTGCAAGGGCAGTTGATGTAATAGCTGAAAGGATGAAGAGAGGAGGAAGACTAATATATTTAGGAGCAGGTACTAGCGGAAGGCTGGGTATATTAGATGCCTCCGAGTGTCCTCCTACCTTTGGAGTTGATTTTGAGGCTGTACAGGGTATTATTGCTGGAGGGAATAGGGCTGTATTTAAGGCTGTAGAAGGAGCTGAAGATGATGAAGAACTTGGGAAAAGAGACCTTACTGAAAAAAATCTAAATGAGCTTGATATTGTATGTGGAATTGCAGCCTCTGGAAGAACTCCCTATGTAATTGGAGCAATGAAATATGCAAGAAAAGTTGGAGCAGCTATTCTTTCAGTTACTATGAATCAAGAAAGTCAAATGGCAAAGTATGCTGATATACCAATTTCTGTGGTTGTTGGACCTGAGGTTATTATGGGATCAACAAGAATGAAAGCAGGAACCGCTCAAAAAATGATTCTCAACATGCTTTCAACAGGTGCAATGATAAAGATTGGCAAGGTTTATGGCAATCTCATGTTAGATGTCCAGCCCACCAATGAAAAACTGATAGTAAGGGCAAAAAGAATTGTAAAGCTTGCAACAGAAGCTAAAGATGAACTTATTGAGAAGGTTCTAGATGAAACAGGTCATAATGTTAAACTTAGCATACTAATGATTGAAACAGGACTTCCAAAGGAAGAAGCAAAGGAACTTCTGGAAAAAAACGATGGGTATATGGCCAAAGCTTTATATGATGTCCATAAATAGTCCCTAACAAGAGACAGTTACTAATGCTTGTGACCAAATGGAAATGCCTTGAACATCGACCGGTTACGGTCTCAAATATGACTTCCAGAGTTTATAGTATTTTAGAAAGATTTCATTGGGATATACTGAATTTAATGCTTTTAGCTCAACAACGTGTACATTGTGATAAAAATAATTTATAGTTGGTTTGATATTGTCCATAGTCATAAAGCCTAAATGGTAATAGCTTTGCTTGTTTTTGGGATTGTCATAGTATGGGAGCATGAACTTTAAGGAGTCTATACCCTCATTAAATAGTTCCTTTGCTTGTGAATCAGGGTTTACATAGGACAGATCATATAGACCAAGCACACAAAACATAAAGCCATTTAATATATAAGCAGAAGGCCTGGTTGGAAACTCTGCAAATTCGACATGACCTTTAAAGCTATCCTTAAGTCCTCCCTTTTCTATTGGAATATTTAATGGCTTTAGGGCTAACTCTGCAGCATTTATATACTTAGGATTTTTTTCTAAAT
>JBEQBT010000163.1:0-7603 GCA_041639705.1 Clostridiaceae bacterium
AGTTACTTCGTACAGACCAAAGGTGTTGCTGTTGATGTTGCAGCGGGTTGGATATCCATGTATTACTTGGGCATTACTGCAGGAAGATTAATCAATGGGTTTATTACTACTAAATATAGTAATCCTGCTTTGATTCGAGGTGGTCAATTCATCATCGGAATTGGGGCTATTTTATTGCTGGTTTTTAATCAAACCTATGTCAACCTACTTGGACTGATTCTTATAGGAATGGGATGTGCTCCTATTTATCCATCCATGTTGCATGAAACACCAGTCCGTTTTGGTAAAAACAATTCCAGTAAATTGATGGGAGTGCAAATGGCATTTGCCTATATTGGAACAACTCTGGTGCCACCAGTGCTTGGGTTACTATCAGGCGTGATAGGGATACAATTCTATCCAGTTTTTATTTTGGTGTTACTGATTGTTATGTTTGTGAGCAGTGAAAAAACAAAAAAAATCGTGGCGAGGAGAGCATAACATAGACAATCAGTTAGATTTGCACATGCATTCAAATATAAGTAACGATAGCAATTATTTGCCCTCGGAACTAATACCATTTTGTCATCAAAGTAGTTTAAAAACAGTTTCATTAGCTGATCATAATTCCGTACGCTGGATTGCTCAATTAAGATAAGAAAAAAGACAGAATACTGATAACACATGCTGGAATAGGATAGCATGTGTTTAATTTTTATATAGAGAAAGATACTGTAACTTAAAACCTGAATATTATTTGCGTTGAAGAGTGAACTCGTTCAGCTAAAGCTGAACATCGAGACTTCAGGTGGGGACTCTACCCCACCTGAAGCAAAAAGTGGAAACTCCACCTTATAGAAGGTGGAGTCTTAGAAATTGATAAAAAAGTACACATAATTTAATTTTAATATTAATGATAAAGGGAACACTAATCTTATTTAGTTTGTAAAATATTTAAAGCTGATAGGGAATAATGTATTATTGGAACATTTAAAAAATACAAATGAAGGGAGTAATTGAAATGACAATACAGAAAATACCCAACAGATTAATTAATGAAAAAAGCCCATATCTTCTTCAGCATGCTTATAACAATGTGAATTGGTACTCATGGTCTGAAGAAGCTTTTACAAGAGCTAAGGAAGAAGATAAGCCGATATTTCTTTCAATTGGCTATTCTACTTGCCACTGGTGTCACGTTATGGAAAGGGAGAGCTTTGAAGATGATAAGGTTGCTGAAGCATTAAATAGAAGTTTTATCTCTATTAAGGTTGATAGGGAGGAAAGACCTGATATTGACCACATATATATGAATGTTTGTCAAGCACTGACGGGAAGTGGAGGCTGGCCTTTAACCATACTTATGACGGCCGACAAAAAGCCTTTTTACGCTGGCACTTATTTTCCAAAACAAAACAGAATGGGTATGCCAGGTTTATTATCAATCCTTGAAAGTGTTAGAAAAGCATGGACTGATAATAGAGAAGATCTCCTGCACTCAAGCAATCAAATTTTAAATGCAATTAGTAGACCAGAAAGCGATACAATTGAAGAATTTAATCCGAATTTAATTGAAGAAGCATTTTTTCAGTTTAAATCTCACTTCGACAATACTTACGGTGGATTTGGTAATGCACCTAAATTCCCGACTCCTCATAATTTATTTTTCCTTTTAAGATACTGGTACAAAACAAAGGAAAAATCTGCACTTAACATGGTTGAAAAGGCATTAGATTCTATGTATAGAGGAGGAATATATGACCATATTGGATATGGTTTTTCAAGGTATTCTACAGACAGGAAATGGCTGGTGCCTCATTTTGAAAAAATGCTCTATGATAATGCACTTTTAGCTATTTCTTATCTTGAGACTTACCAGGCTACTAAAAATCAAAAATACTCACAAATTGCAAGTGAGATATTCCGATATGTGTTACGAGATATGACATCGCCAAAAGGTGGATTCTATTGCGCAGAAGACGCAGATTCTGAAGGTGAAGAGGGTAAATTTTATGTTTGGACAGTCGATGAAATAAAGAATGTTCTTGGTGAAGAGGATGGAAGCAAATTTTGTGAGTATTTTAATATAACATCTAAAGGAAACTTTGAAGGTAAAAACATTCCAAATTTAATAGAGCCAACTTCCGTAGTAATAGATACGGAAGTTATAAATAGAAGTAGAGAAAAGCTATTTAGCATTAGGAATAAAAGAGTGCATCCCTACAAGGATGATAAAATCTTAACCTCTTGGAATGGCTTAATGATTGCAGCTATGGCTATTGGTGGAAGAGTGCTGGGTAATAGTGAGTATGTAGATGCTGCAGAAAAAGCAGTAAACTTTATATATAATAACCTTATTCGTAAAGATGGTCGTCTACTCGCACGCTTCCGTGAAGGAGAAGCTGCATTTTCTGCTTATATTGACGACTATGCGTTTTTAATCTGGGGATTAATTGAACTATATGAGACTACGTATAAGCCAGATTATCTTGAAAAGGCTATTAATCTAAACAAAGACTTCATAAAGTATTTCTGGGATAGTAAAAGTGGAGGCTTATTTGTTTATGGGAGTGACAGCGAGCAGTTAATAACAAGACCAAAAGAATTTTATGACGGAGCAACTCCATCTGGAAATTCAGTAGCAGCGTTGAATTTTTTACGGTTATCACGGCTGACGGGTATGTTTGAGTTGGAGGATATAGCTCATCAATTACTTAAAGCATTTGGTAATATTATTAATAACTATCCAAGTGGCTATTCTTTTGCTCTTATAGCAATTTTGTTTACTCAATCGGCAAGTAAAGAAATTGTTATAGTTGGGGATAAAAGAAATGATGAAATGCAAAAGATGATAGACATAATTAATGAAGAATTTAGACCATTAACTATTTCAATGCTATATTCTAATGAAAACAAAGATGTGGAAAAATTAGCTCCATTTATTTCTAATCATAAGTCTATTAATGGTAAACCTACTGCTTACATATGTCAAAATTTTTCATGCCAGTCTCCTGTAACAGACATTGAATTATTCAAACAAAAATTGCAAGAATAGGATTAGCATAATATAGTTCCAAACTCAGAAAGCGGGATTATATGTTTCCAACGATAAGTATTAACAATGGTGGATACAATAGTTAAAATAAATGCAAAAAAAGATAATAATATGTATAAAAAAAGGCATATAAAAATTTTTTTGTGCCTTTTTTTATGCGTTGTGAACCAAAAAACGACTTGCAATACTGAGTAAATAAATGTATGTCAATTTTAACTGGAAATATATGTTTTGCATAAACAAAAAGATATACATTAATGTCGTTTTTAAAGGATAAAATCCTGTTTTTAAGTGTCACATTACAACAAAAAAAGTTCTTTTAAAGTGATAAGATTGTATCAAAGATTGGTGGGAGGGGTTAATTTGTTTAAGAGAATGGAAATTTGTAATTGTAAGGTAGAGACAGAGGATCAGGTTGGGTATGTTTTTAGGTATTTCCTTTTGGAGGACACAAAAAAGATTTCTGTAAATGAATCACAAATAAATGTACCCTGCTATGGGATTGAAATTACAAGTGAGAGGATTGTTAATGGTAGACTTACTGACATATTCTGTGACAGTATAAAAGCTGTTAGCTCAATAAAGGGCAAGGTCCTAAATTTAATAGAATTTCTTAAGGATAATGAAGTTTCACCACATCATCTTATTGATATTGTTGGAGAATATGCAGATGAATGGGTGGGGGATTTTGAAAGGGATGCAAGATGCCTAATTGAATCCATTTCTCTTATATAAAAAAATTTAGTGAACTCGTTCAGCTAAAGCTGAACATCGAGACTTCAGGTGGGGACTCTACCCCACCTGAAGCAAAAAGTGGAAACTCCACCTTATAGAAGGTGGAGTCTTAGAAATTGATAAATGAAATTTACTTTCCAAATATTTAAAAAAATATTAAATTCAGTGAAACTTTTTTGTTCCAGCTGCGTCTAATATTATGAGAAGCGGAGTTAATTGATTACTCCATAATATGTCTAATAAAATGGAGGAAAGCAAATTGAAATTATTAAACAGAATTTTACTAGTATTAACAGGCGGAATACTTACAATTTTAATAACCGACGGAATAGTTGGACATATTATGGGATAGGGGTCAATTTATGACCTCTTTATTTTTTATGTGTTTTTAGGCTATAATTAGTATGGTGATAAAAAATATGTTTTATTTATAGGAGAGAAATATGATAATTGGGGTTGGAACTGATATTATTGAAATTGATAGAGTTAAAAAGCTACTTGGAAAGGGATGCTTTTTCAGTAGATTCTTTACTGAAGGCGAAGGAGAGTATCTCATTAATAAAAAACCTGAAAGTGCTGCTGGGTATTTTTGCGCAAAGGAAGCTGTTGTTAAAGCTCTTGGAACAGGGTTTTCAGGATTCAAATGGAGTGATGTTGAAATAATTAAAATAAATGCTGTACCTGGAGTGATTCTACATGGAAAGGCGTTAGAGATTGCAAATGCAAAGGGAGTGACGCACATTAGTTTATCAATATCCCATTGCAAAACATATGCAGTAGCAACTGTAATCATCGAGTGAACTCGTTCAGCTAAAGCTGAACATCGAGACTTCAGGTGGGGACTCTACCCCACCTGAAGCAAAAAGTGGGAACTCCACCTTATCGAAGGTGGAGTCTTAGAAATTGATAAATAACTTGTAGTAATATAAATTTTATAGTGTGAATAAATATTAGGTGTAAAGCTTTTTCCAGGTGGATAGATGAAAAAAATATTATTAATGTTTATTGTATTTTTATTACTTTCATCATGTAAAAAGGATGACGATATATATAATGTTAATAAAAAAATATCTAATATGCTAAGCTATAGCGCAAATGTTGAATTGCTTATTAGTGGAAATAAGGGAATCTCTGAATATAAGGTAAAGCAGTACTACAGTGAACCTAATAAACTAAGAATTGAAACCATAGAACCAGAATTTTTGAAGGGTAAAATAATGGTGTATAATGAATCAAAATGGAAAATTTATCATCCATTGATTAACAGCACTCTTCAAATAGAAAAACTAAAGGATGATGATGAGCTTATATATCTTGGTATAATACAAAAAAATATGATTGCATGGGAAGGTGTAGATTATAACTATATTACAAAGAATGGAACTGAATATGTTACAATAAAATGCAATATACCTGGTGGAAATGAGTATAGACGCTCTGCAGTGTTATATGTTACTAGAAAAGAGTATTATCCTGAGTTTATGGAGATATTGGATGATAAATCAGATATAAAAATTACTGTAAGGTATTATGATTTTGAGTATAATAGTGAATTGGGGGATTCACTATTTCAATTAGAATAATTTTTATGTTTTTTTGCTGTATATTTTATAGCATACTAAGGAGGAATATGAAATGTTTCAAAACTGGAGACCATATTTTGCAGAGATAAACCTTGATAATTTTCGATATAATTTTAGAGAGGTTAAAAGATTAGCTGAGGGTAAAAAAACAATTGGAGTTATAAAAGCAGACGCATATGGACATGGCGCTGTAGAACTTGCTGCAATACTTGCAGAAGAAAATGTAGACTATTTTGCTGTTGCAGTTATAACTGAGGCTCTTGAGCTAAGAAAAAATGGATATAAACAGCCGATTTTAATACTTGGATATACCCCTCCATACTGTGCAAAGGAAATTGTAGAGAATGATATTACACAGACTGTATTTAATTATGAGCTTGCTGAGGCTATTTCCAATGAAGCAGTAAAATTAAATAAGAAAGCAAAAATACATATTAAGCTAGATACAGGGATGGGGAGAATTGGATTCTTACCTGATGATATTGCAGTTAGTGAGATTAAAAGAATCTCAAAGCTTAAAAATCTTTACATAGAGGGTATATTTACTCATTTTGCAACTGCAGACGAAGAAAAAAAAGAATTTTCTTTGCTTCAACTGGAAAAGTACAATAGAACTATTAAAAATTTATCAAAAGAAGGAATAGATTTTGAGATAAAGCATATGGCCAATAGTGCTGCAATCATTGACATTCCTGCAGCCTATTTTGATGCAGTAAGACCTGGAATAATGCTTTATGGATATTTTCCATCTGATGAAGTACTCATTGATAAATTAACCTTAAAACCTGTAATGGAATTAAAGGCTAATATTGTGAATATTAAAGAAGTATCAAAGGGTACACCCATTAGCTATGGAAGAAAGTTCAATACAAATAGAGTAAGTAAAATTGCTACACTTCCATTTGGTTATGCTGATGGATATACAAGGCTTCTATATGGAAAGACATTTGTAATCTTAAATGGGAAAACAGCACCAGTAGTAGGCAGAATTTGCATGGATCAATGCATGATTGATATTACTGAATGTGGTGATGTAAAGGTTGGAGATGAGGTCATAGTAATGGGAGAAAGAAATGGAATATCTAACAATGCAGATGATATTGCAAAAAGACTTGGAACAATAAGCTATGAGGTACTATGTATGGTGTCAAAAAGAGTTCCTAGAATTTATTTGGAAAATGGTAACATAATAAAGGTTAAAAACTATATATAAGTAGGTTTTAAAAAAAATAATAAAATAGTTGTTAAAGGTTGATTTAAACATATTATTGTGAATAATGGAAATAATGATTATTAAGGGAATAAAAACAAATTATGAGTTCCTTTACACTTTGATTGTACATATTGTATAATAAAAATATACATAGGTGAATTTAGGGGGTAAAAACATGGCTGTGAATAAAAAAATTGTTGTAAGCCTCCCAGAGACTTTACTAGAAGAATTCGATGAGCTTGTAGAATGCAAGGCGAATAAAAATAGAAGCAAATTTATCCGGGAAGCCGTAATTCTGTACATTAAGGAGCGAAAGAGAAAAGCTATGAGAGAACTTATGAAAAAGGGTTATGAGGAAATGGGTGCATTAAATTCAGAATTGGCAGAATGTGGTATTTGCAATGATTGTATAGAGCTTGCCAAATATGAAGCAGGATTAGCGGAGAGTGATAGTGTAGATGGCACAGGTGGTGAAAAGAGGAGATATATATTATGCTGATTTAAGCCCTGTAATTGGCTCGGAACAGGGAGGTATTAGACCCGTATTGATTATACAAAATGACATTGGAAATAAATACAGCCCTACAGTTATAATAGCAGCAATAACTTCACAGATTAATAAAGCCAAACTTCCTACCCATGTTGAAATAAGTTATACAGAATATGGTTTAAACAAGGATTCAGTTATACTATTAGAGCAAATTAGAACAATAGATAAAAGACGACTTAAGGATAAAATAGGACATATAAATAATGATCTCATGCATAAGGTTAATGATGCTATAATGATAAGCTTAGGACTTGTGGAATTATAAGAAGTGATAAATTGTATGTTTACAATAAAGGCCGGCATATGCTGGTTTTTTTGTATGTTATACATGCCATGGTGGGGGCTAATGCTGCAGTGTGGATTGTAATTTATTATTTTAACATTTATAATATAAAATAAAATGCATTAATTAAAAAAACTAAACAAGGAGGAAAATTATGGAAAGAGATATTATAAAACTTAGGGAAACAGCAAGAACACTAAGACAA
>JBEQBT010000164.1:0-7596 GCA_041639705.1 Clostridiaceae bacterium
TGAATATCCATATAAGAATATCAAGCCAAGGATTATTGGGGAAAAGTATATTAAAGATGAAGAGGGCGGGATAATAAAGGACTACAAATTCCTGTGCTTTAACGGGCTTCCCAGGGTATTATATGTTGTAACTGACAGGGGAATTGATAATAGAGTTGATTTTTTTGATTTGGAGTTTAAACATTTGCCAGTCAGACAGATTGAGAAAAATGCAAACAAGATTATAGAAAAGCCTCAGAGATTTGAAGAGATGGTTAAGTTTTCAGGGATATTGTCAAGGGGTATTCCTCAGCTAAGGGTTGATTTATTCAATATAAATGGAAATATATATTTTGGAGAACTAACCCTTTATCATTCAGGCGGATTTGAAAAATTCGAGCCCTTTGAATATGATAAACTATTTGGAAGCTGGTTGAAGCTGCCTGAAGATAACTCCCAGACAGAAACAGGTGAGAGGAGAGTTAAAATACATGGATCTAACCGGTGTAAGCTATAATCAAATAAATTTTAAAATTAAGAATATGTTATTGAAGGAATACCATATGCAGACAATATTAGTGCTTTTAACAGGGTATATTCTTTCAAATTTAACAGGCATGGATGGGTTAAGTCTTGTATTTTTTGCACTGATGTCCCTTATGGTTTGTTTGAGCAGTACCACTCAGGCAACATGTCTGCTTTTTTTATTCAGTCCTTTGTTTCTCTATGTAACAATAGGGGAGTTTCCAATTTATAATATAATACTTGGTGTATTGGTTATAAAAAGGTTCCTCTGTGACAAAATTAAAATTTATCCCTGGGTTATATTGACTGTTTTTTATTTGATGATTATAGAATTGGCTGGAATGTTTTTTTCCGGAGTAGATTTTTCATTAAATCAAATCAAATTTTTTTTGATTATATATATTACCGCCATGCAGCTGTATGAACCTGCGGAGGATTACGAAAATACAACTGCAGCAAAGTATTTGATATGGGGTACCTTTTTATATGGAATTTTTTATATAATAACTAATTTGAATAGGGTTATAAATGATTCTATGCGAACAGGAGGCCTTGGTGACCTGGACCCAAATACTTATGGGCTGTACAATTTGTTTGCCATATCCATTGTTTTACTCTTTATTTTTAAAAAATTATTTTCCAAGGAAGAAACTGTTATTTATACCTTTATAGTAATTGCAATATTGATTGCCGGTATTATGACATTATCAAAGACATATGTATTAGTTACAGGCTTAATGTTGTTTTTATATTGGATAGCCAAGGGGGCAAGGGTAAAAACAAGCCTTGTTTATATTTTAATTATTATAGCAATATTTATAATAATTAAAAGTAATTTTTATTTAAGGGAAACCATTAAGCAGTTAGTATCACGATTTACATCAGCATCAACCCTGGATGAACTGACTACAGGCAGGTTTGGACTGTTAACCCTATATATTGACAGGCTCTTTGAAAAACCTGTTGTATTATTTCTTGGAAGCGGCGTCTATTCATATTTATCAATACTTGGATTAAATATAAGACCTCATAATTCAACATTGGAGGCCATATGCTCATGGGGGTTCTCAGGCAGTGGAATTTTTGCACTTATGTATGCAAGGGGTGTAAAATTCTTCAGAAAGAATTTTCAGCATGTGAAAAAAATCAGTTTTATTAATTTTATACCACTTATAGTACTATTTGTTTTTATGCAGTCCTTAACCCTTTTATATCAGGAAGCTACCTATGCTTATATAATTATGGCAATAATGCTTATATTTACTCCAGGTAATGATAATAAAGCTGTCAGGAGATAATTATTATGAATAAAAAGAAGCTGCTATTTGCTATTTGGTCATTGGGCATCGGGGGAGCTGAAAGGAGCCTGGTTAATTTACTGACTAAAGTGGACCCTGATATTTATGATATTGACCTGTTATTGTTTGAAAATGGAGGACAGCTTAAAGGGGAGCTGCCATCTCATATTAATATACTGAGTCCTTCAGAGGAGGCATTATTTTTAAATAACAATAAAATCAGAGAAATGTTAATGCATTTTTCACTTAAATGCTTTATATACAGGCTTATATATATATTATTCCACAGGAATAGGGAAAGGAGCTCATATAATAAGGATCAGCTTTTATGGAAGCAGGTATGGAAAAAGTGTGTTCCTAAAATAGCAGGCAGCTATGATACTGCAGTAGGTTACATGCATTCCATCCCCTCCTATTATGTTATGGACAAGGTTAATGCTTCCTGTAAAATATTATGGGTACATCATGACTATTCAAAATTGAATTCAGATATTGAATTTGATTATGAATATTTTAACAGGGCAGATTTTGTTGTTACTGTTTCTGAAATATGTTTGAATAAGCTTCAGGAAAGCTTTACTGAACTAAATAAAAAATTACTGGTGCTTCAAAATATTAGCTCCTGTAAATTGATTTACAAGCTGGCTGGGAAGTTTATACCGGAAGAATATAATTACCCGGTAAAAAATAATATTCCTGTTTTACTATCAATAGGCAGGCTTCATGAGGTAAAGGGCTTTGATATGGCAATTGATGCTGCACTTTTGCTTTTGAAGGACGGATATGAGTACAGGTGGTTCATAATCGGTGAAGGAGAGTTAATGGAAAAACTCCAGAAGCAGATAAATAATAATGGGTTGGAGAATAGGGTCTTTTTACTGGGGGGGAAGCCAAATCCCTATCCCTACCTAAAAGGTGCCGACATCATTGTACAAACCTCCAGAAATGAAGGAAAGTCTATGGTGATAGATGAGGCAAAGATCTTATGCAAGCCTATTTCAGCAACAGCCTATGATTCTGCAGGAGATCAAATTACAGATGGCATTACAGGTCTGCTGACTGAAATTTCACCTGATGGAATATATAGAGGAGTAAAGAAACTTCTTGAGGATAAAGAAATGCAACAAAGGCTTATACACAATTTGCAGAGCCAAAATTATGACACCACTGGTGAACTGGAAAAATACTACGAAATTTTTTAAAGGCCCTTCAACCTATGTGTAGGGGGAATAATTAATATAAAAGTCAATGCGGTCGGCAGTGTCATCCTGAGAGTAGGGTCGAATATAACCCTAGTTACCTACAAGATTCTTCACTGTGTTCAGAATTCCCACGCGTTAGCCCCATCACGATAAATGAAAGTGGTATGTCATCCTGAGCACAGGGTCGGATCCTTCCACAAGATGCCCATAAGATCCTTCACTACGTTCAGGATGACATGGTAGAGTCTATCTTAGCAAATGACAGGGGTTCCTCTTTCATCTTTTTTATGTGCCGACTCGCCGGCGTGGAGGTTAGTATGAAAAAAAACTTTATTATAACTGTGGATACTGAAGGGGACAACCTTTGGAAGGCTGGGGGCAATATAACAACGAATAATGCAAAGTTTATTCCAAGATTTCAAAGCCTGTGTGAGAAATTTGGATTTAAGCCTGTATACCTGACAGATTATGAAATGGCAAAGGATGACTATTTCCTCGAGTTTGCAAAGGATGCATTAAAACGGGGAGCTTGTGAAATAGGTATGCATATGCATCCCTGGAACAATCCTCCCTTTTACAGGCTTAATACACATACAGATGAAAAAGCATATATCACTGAGTATCCAATTGATATAGCTGATGAGAAAATAAAAGTTATTACCAGATGCCTTGAGGATAGCTTCAATATAGATATCCTATCACATCGTGCAGGAAGATGGACTACAAACAGGGAGTATTTTAAGCTGTTGAGAAAACATGGCTATAAAATAGATTGCTCAGTTACACCCCATATTAGCTGGAGGAATAATTTAGGGGAAACCGGGGCCAAAGGTTCAGACTATACCTGCTTCAGGGAAGAACCATATTATATATATGAAGGGATTCTGGAAGTACCTGTAACTATCCGCAGTGTAAGGATGCTTGATTCAGAAAATATGAAAGACCTTCTGAAAAATGGGATTTTCGGAAAAAAGCTGTGGATGAGGCCCTTCAGCCCGGATAATAAAGCTATGCTTGCTTTAGTGGATTTAGTATTGAGGGAAAATAAAACCGATTATTTGGAGTTTATGATTCATTCCTCAGAATTAATGCCAGGGGGAAGCCCAAGATTTACTTCAAAGGATGATATTGAAGCTTTATATGATAATCTGGAGCCGGTATTTGACAAGGCTTCGAAAAGCTATAAGGGCTGTATACTCAGGGAATATGCTGATTTTAAAGTTCGATTTTTTAAGGAGAAGTGAGAAAACTTGAATCTAAGTAGTAGAACACATAACGCTGTTTTAAATACAAAAATAGCTTTTATCTGTCAAGTCTTTTATATGATACTGAGCTTTATATCACGCACGATTTTTATCAGACTTCTGGGAACGGATTATCTAGGGGTTAATGGATTATTTAGCAATATTTTAACTATTTTATCCTTTGCTGAATTAGGTTTGGGAAATGCTTTGACTTATAGAATGTATAAACCAATAGCTGAAAATGATGTGGAAAAGCTTAAAACATTGGTAGGCTTTTATAAAAATGTTTATAGAATAGTATATTTGATAATTACAATATCCGGGTTAATGGTGATTCCCTTTCTTAAATATTTAGTGAAGGCACCGGGCATTAAAGAAAATATAGTATTATTATATATTTTATTTTTAGCTAATACGGTTTCATCCTATTTTTATGTGTACAAAAAATCTGTTTTGATTGCAGATCAAAGAAATTACATCGTTTTAATATATCAGCAGGCATTCAATCTTATATTAAATATCGCACAAATTATTATGCTTATAATAACTCACAATTATATATTCTATCTTATTCTAATGATTATTTTTAATATTTTAAATAATTATTTTTGTTCAAAAAAGGCGGAAGCTAATTATCCATTTGTTAAAGAAAAGGTGTCAAAACCACTTACCTATGAGGAAAGGAAAAGCTTTTTTAGGGATGTAAAGGGGCTGTTTTTTCAAAAGCTTGGTTCGGTGATTCTTGACGGAACTGATAATATAGTTATTTCAGCAATGTTGAATGTAATTTATGTTGGCTTTGTTTCAAATTATATTCTGCTGCTTTCTGCAGTAAACAGTCTGCTGAACCAATTGGTGGGCTCCCTTGCAGCAAGTATCGGAAATGTAAATGTGTCAAGAGATATTAATAAGGAACAGGAGTTATTTAAAAAAATATATTTTTTAAATGCATGGATATATGGATTCATAACAATTGGATTTATGCTGCTGTTAAATGAATTCATGGGGTCCATCTGGCTTGGTAATGACTATGTTTTGCCATTTAGTATTGTATCAGTTATTGTATTACATTTTTACATAAATGGAATTCATTATCCAATGTATGTGTTTAGAATCTCCATGGGGTATTTTTTTCAATACAGAATTGCCTCCTTAATTGCAGCTGCATTGAACATTGTTTTGGATATAATTTTATTCTATAAAATTGGGCTTCAAGGAATTTATTTGGCAACGATTATTTCAAGGTTTTTTATTACTGAGCTTGCAGATATCATTGTAGTATACAAACATGAATTTAGAAAAAATCCAATGCACTATTATTTTATGCATTTTTTGTATGACATTTTGTTTGTATTCATTGCACTTATTATAAAGCTTTTCATATCCTTTATTACCTCTGCCGGGATAATTGGATTTATTTTAAAAATCTGTGTGATAACTATTATCTATAATGGAATTATGCTTCTAATCTTTTGTAGAACGGCAATGTTTCAAGACCTGCTAAAAATAATGGGAGGGCATTTGAATATTAAGCTTAGTGGAAGGAAGGTTAATTGTGAAGATAATTAAAACTAGAGAATTGCAAATAATGAAATTAGAATTGTTAAAAATAGTTGATGAAATATGCAACAAGGAAAATATTAAATATTTTTTGGGATATGGTACTTTGCTGGGTGCAGTGAGAGAAAAGGGTTTTATTAAATGGGATGAAGATATAGACCTTTTGATGTTGAGGGATGATTTTGAAAAATTTAATATAGTTGCTCCAGAATATTTACCTCCAAAATATTTTATGCAAAATTATAAAACAGAAAAATATTTCATACCTCCAATTTCTAGAATTTGCATTAATGGAACCTATAGATGTAGAAAAGAATATGAAAAAATAAATTTTAACAAAGGAACTTTTATTGATATTTTTCCACTTGATGCCTTGACTGAAGTTATTGATAAAAGCATATATCAATATAAGAAAGTAAAAAGGTTAATGTCTATTATGAAATATAAACTTCAGATGCCTATTAGTAAAACTTTTCATAAAAAAGGCATCAAATACTTTATAAAAGGCATATTATTCTTTCTGCCACAAAGATATCTGCAAAATTTGATTTATAGAACTATTATGATGACGAGAGACTCGAATTCAGATTTTGTTGGTTCTCTAGGAGGAGATTATGAAATGAATATAGAAAGGTTTCATAAAAATTGGTTTGATAATACTATTTATTTGGACTTTGAGGATGGAAAGTTTCCATGTCCTATTTGCTATGGTGAATTTTTGAATCATGTTTATGGAGATTATATGACACCACCAAAAGAGAGTGATAGAAAATTAGATGAGCCATCATACTATTTATCCGTGGATTAAATCATATATAGGTATTAATGAAACATGAAAGCCCTCAGAAACCATTGTAAATTATATCATTTCAAAAATAGGGGAGGAGAAATAATGCGGGGGAGGAAGGTATTATACAAATATACTCATAAAGATGTATTAGAGCATTATTATAATAATATCCATGACTTAGTAATTCAAAGCTGTGGGTATAGGAAGCAAAATGAAATAGGAAATACAAATCCTCAGCCTAAGATTGGATATTTAAGTGGTACATTTGATTTGTTTCATATAGGGCATTTAAATATATTACGTAGAGCTAAAGAATGCTGTGATTATTTAGTAGTAGGTGTTCATAGAGATGGTTCTCATAAGAAAAAGGAAGTTTATATCCCATTCGATGAACGTATAGAAATTGTTAAAAGTATAAAATATGTAGACGAAGTAATTGAAGCTCTACCTGAAGATAATTCAGTTTATGATGTGATTAAGTATGATTACTTATTCGTTGGAAGTGATTATAAAGGAACTGACAAGTTTAATAGATATGAGGAATTTTTTAAGGATAAGAATGTACAAATCATATATTTTTCTTATACAGTAGGTACTAGCAGTACACAGCTTAGGATAGCTATCGATAAAGTAAGTAATGAAGTAGCAACTACAGGTAATCAATGTTCCTAATAAGTCATATAAATATTAAATCGATCAAAAGGAAGGTAACATATTATGTACAAAATAGCAGTAGCAGGAACAGGTTATGTAGGCCTGGTAGCCGGGGTATGCTTTGCTGAAGTAGGCCATCAGGTTACCTGTGTAGATATTGATGAAAATAAAATCAATCTAATGAAACAGGGAGTATCTCCGATCTATGAAACAGATTTAGAAGGACTTATGCAAAAGAATTGTGCAATTGGCAGGCTAAAATTTACTACTGAATACGGAGCAGCTTATAGAGAATCAGATGCCATCTTTATTGGAGTTGGAACTCCAGAACAGATGGAGATCGG
>JBEQBT010000165.1:0-7552 GCA_041639705.1 Clostridiaceae bacterium
TGTTTCTAATGCGTCCACCTCATCTAGGTAAGCCGGAAGACCTGCTTCCCTTTGTCCAAGCTATGGTAAAGTCAAATATCAAGCTTGTGACTTTCCTTTCACTAATGGGAGTTGAAAACAACCCGGTGCCTCCACATCATAAAATAGAAAAGCTTATTATGCAGTATGAGATCCCATATTCTTTTATTCGCCCAGGCTTTTTCATGCAGAACCTTTCCGGGGTACATGCTTTGGAAATAAAAGAGCAGAATCAGATATTCGTACCAGCCGGTAAGAGCAAAACCAGCTTTATCGATGCAAAGGATATCGGTCTGGCAGCTGCAACAGTCCTTCATTCCCCGGAAAAACATAAAAACTCTGCATATACAATAACAGGACCTGAGTCCCTTGATTATTATCAGGTTGCCGCAATCCTTTCCGATGTGTTGAAAAGGAAAATTACCTATGCCAAGCCTTCCTATCTACAATACCGTCATGATTATATACATCGTAGAGGTTTAGAAAAGGGTTATGTCAACGTAACAGTGATGCTCTATTTTATGACGAGAATGGGTACGGCAAATAAAGTAACGGATGAATTCCAAAAGCTTACAGGTAAAAAACAAAGAACCTTTAAAGAGTTCGCACTTGAAAACATTAAAGCATGGCAGTAATAAAAACGCTCCGGAGTTTTGAAAAGGGGGAATTATAATGCACAAAGTATATCAGATTACTTTAAGAATGGTCAGTGTATTTGCAATTAAAGACGAGAAAACATACTGTGAATATTTTCCAAATAATAAACGTCATATTAATAATGGCGAAAGAGAGCAATACTACTCAACGAGCAATCATGCTCCTATTATTTCAACTGAGATATTTGAACTTGTTCAGAAAGAAAATCTTAAAAGAAGTAATATTAATGTCAATGATACTGAAGTTAAAAGAAAAAGTACTCATTATAGCATGAAGTTAACAAAGGATATATAATTTAATCAATTTTGGCTCTGTTAAAGAATGATGTTGATATTATAGCCATATAAAAAGAAGTCCTACCTGGACTTCTTTAGTTCGTTTTAAAAGAAGATACTGAAACATCAAAACTTTTACCTTATAAACCTATATAACAAATGTAATACGAAAGCCAATATAGTAGCAAAAATTGATGGGTATAGTAGCGTAATAATATTTACAATTTTTTCAGTTTTATTATCAATTTTTTTAATCTCGCTTATTGCCTTTACCAATTTGCTTTTTTTATGGAACAGCTTGATTTCTAATAGTTCATCTACGATGAACATTATATTTATTAGGAAGAAGGTTATTAATATAGTAGTAAATAAATTGTTAAAATATGATATAAGATATACTATTAAGAAATAAAACAGCATATCTATTAACTTCACTATAATACTTTTATCCTTCATAATCTTCCCCTCTCTAGGACTTTGGAATACCCCAAAAATTCTATTTATGTTCACTATTTCCTACAGTTGCGACCTAACTTTATTATACAGTAAATGGGTAGTACTGACTATGAAAGGTATATGTCATTCTCAACATTATTCTTTAACAGAGCCTAATTATTAGCCTATTCATCTATAAACAAAAATGAAAAACCTATACTTTAACGCAAATTCCTTAGTTCTGCGTATTTGTATAGACCCCCTCAAACAAAAATTCCCTAAAAACCGTAGTCTGAGGGAACATAAAACACACATGAAAAAAGGGCTAAATCTCTCTAACCCTTTGATTTCAAGCTATTTGCGCTCTATCAAGCAAACCGTCTCAACGTGAAATGTCTGTGGAAACATGTCTACTGGTTGAATTTCACTTACTTTGTATCCATGTTGTGTTAAATACTTCAAATCACGTTCCTGCGTAACTGGATTACATGATATATAAATAACCTGTTTTGGCTTTAGGCTAACAAGGGAGGTTAAAAACTTTTCATCACTGCCACTTCGAGGAGGATCCATAAACACTGTGTCAATACTTTGTTTCTCCTTTGCTAAACCAGTCATGAAATCTCCTGCATCGTCATTGTAAAAATATACATTTGTAATTTCATTTCCCTTTGCATTCTTTATTGCATCCTTTACAGCATCCTTGTTTAGTTCTACTCCAATTACATTTTTCACTCTACTGCTAACAATGAGTGATATTGTTCCTATACCGCAATAGGCATCAAGTACAGTTTCACTTCCATTTAGCTTTGCCATTTCTATTGCTTTGCCATATAGTATTTCAGTTTGTATAGGGTTTATTTGATAAAAGGATTTAGGTGAAATTTGAAATACACACCCACATAGTGTATCTTCAATAAATCCCTTTCCATACAGTACTTTTTCCACATTTCCAAGCACAGCACTAGTTTTAAAGTTATTAACATTCATGACTATAGTGGTGATCTCAGGATGTTTTTTTAACAATTCCTTTAGGAAATTATTCTTCCCTGGAAACACTTGAGATGAGACTATGAGAACAACCATAACCTGCTTGCTTACAAATCCTGTTTTAACTAATATGTGGCGCATAAAACCTTGTCCTGTGTCTTCATTATATGGTTGCATTTTATATGTTTTCATAATTTCACGAATGGTTGCAATAATATCATCAGCACGCTTATCTTGAATAATACACTGCTCTATTGGAATTACACGATGAGTATTTTCCTTATATATTCCTGATATAATTTTCTTTTTTTGATCATAGGCCACAGTTGAATGAATCTTATTGCGGTAAAAGCATGGTTCTTTCATTGTCAATATTTCATTCACATTATGATAGGATTTCATAAGTTTTTCAATACTCTTCTGTTTAAATTCTGCCTGAGCCTTATTTGACATATGCTGCAACTGGCATCCTCCACATTGATTAAAATGTGGACACTTTGGTATTACCCTATCCTTTGATTTATCCACAATCTGAAGCACTTTGGCAGTTATTGAATTTCTTTTTTGAAATACTTCAACAATTGCAGTTTCTCCATACAGTAAATTAGGTACAGAAACTTCCTGTCCTCTAATTTTAGTAATTCCTTTTCCTTCTTCGTCTATTCCAATACATTTAACTTTAACTTGTTCATTACTCATAGCTTCACCTTTTCTTTAGAAAATAATATTGTTGCTTTATATATTCCTATAAAGAATTTACATCTTATAATTTAGTATTAGATTTCCACATTTGCTGCATATGCTGAAGCAGGTGTGGAAACCTGCCATTGCCATGTAAAATTTCTAATAGGGTATATATTGTTTATACTTAATCTTATAATAAGTTTAATCCCCAGTAAAGCTAATCTTTACATTCCCTACTATAACACATGTTTTAAGTTTGATTTTTTACTTAATTAAGGGCAGCACAGTAAAATTAATGAATAAACCTACTGTACTGCCCTTTTCAAATTTTATTATCTTCTATTTAATTGACTTTAAATCAATTTCTATTTTACATATGGTTTTCCGTTTACTGATGTTAGCTCTGAGCTTGGCTGTCCTTCTGCTCCTACTTGAGTTGTTGTAAACTTCAACACATACCATTTATCACCGCTTGGGAAATATATTTCATAGTTTCCACCTGCAAGTGCTAATGTGCCATCTTCATTAATAAAAATTGTATATGCATCTCCACCTGGATATGCCATTCTTATTGTGTCCTTACCATCATATACATATAGCTCTCCATCTGTTGCTGTTATTGGAGTTCCATCTTCCTTCTGGAATTTCATATTCCAAACTGGAACTTCATTTGTTCCATCGCCTACATAACCGGATTCAATTTTAGGATCAATAGAACCTACTACAGAATCAGTTGCTGGAAGCTTTACATCCGATGTGCCTTCAATTACTATGCCTTTCTTTTCATTTACTTTTCCATCTCCTACAGTATAAACAATTACACTGCTTTCTAGCTTGTCAATTACAGAATTTACATCTAAATAGATTGCTGCAGATGCTTCAGCTAAAAGATTACCTACTGTTGAATCAGGTGAGATTGTTAAGTAAACATCCTTTTTAATAACTACATCATTGTATTTTCCAATAAGTGAAACCTCAGTTTCCGGGTCATCTGCAGATATTTCAATTTTGGGAACCTCTGCACCTACTTCAGTATAAATAGTTGCATAGGATTTAACTATAACAGGCTTATCAAAATTACCAATAAGACCAAGATACTTATCATTATCATTTTTATTTGAAACTTGAATCTCTCCAAAGCTTCCACCTGCTGCTTCAATATCTGCATCTGTATTTATAATTGTCTGTCCAATTTGTGTACCATCTTGTGCAATAACCTTTACTCCATCCACACTATCAGTTGTTAATTTGTCTGCTTTAACACCTTTTAGATGTATGCTGTCATAGCTTCCTGACAATACCTGAATTTCCTTTGCAGATACATTTTCAAGGTTTGTTATTCCTTCTGTTCCTGGATTAATGATAATGTTTCCACTTACAGCTACATTGTTAAGACTTGCTTTATCTCCAGTAATGGTTATGTTTCCATTAACTGTTGCGTTGTTGTAAGTTACATTATTAGCAGTAATATTTACTTCTCCTTTAAAGTTCTCCAAGGAAGTTGAATCCTTTGACCCATAGGTCGTACCTTCTTTGTCAAGGGATAGAATTGAAGTTTTAGGCTTTACTTTAAATGCTACTGATTCAGCATAGTTGTCAGAGTTCATTCCTTTAAGTGCAGCTTGACTATTTGGAATACCTAGCCTTTTTACATAAACTGTTATTCTATAATCACCTGGTTCAAATATTGGCCATCCAAGTGTAAAGGTTTCATTCCCATATGGATGCCAGTTTGTATAGTATCTAGTTGGGTGTCCATTTCCTGCATTCCATAGATCCCGATATGTTTTTTTAGCATCTTCCCATAGTACTACTCTGTATTCTACTCTTCCTCCATATGGAAGAGCATTAATATTAAACTTAATCCTGTCCCCAACTATGTATTCAGTTGTTGGCGCTGTAGTAAACTGTACCTTCGGTAATACAACCTTCTTTACCGCTGCGTTGGCAGAAACATTGCCAAGTAAAACAATTGTAGTAAATAATGTCACAAATACAGTGCTAAACCTTTGTTTTATACTTTTCATCAAAGAACCCCCTTTTATTAGTCATTTTCTATTATATAAGGTTCTTTGATGCTTGTCCTCAAGTACATTATGGAAAATATTTTACACTTAGTAGCAAAGAATTGTCAATGGCTGCTGTTTTCTAATCTATATACCACCATATGATAAACTCTATTACTAAAGTATCCCTCATCATCAACTCTATTTACCTCAGTGAAATTACATCTTTCCAGTAAACTAATTGATTTTAGATTGTTTTCTTCTGTGTATGCATCTAATACATTTAAATTCATTACTTTAAAACCGTATTCAACAATACTTAATACTGCTTCCTTCATTAATCCTTGTCCTTGATAATCAGGAATGATTCCATATCCTAATTCTGCACTTGTCTGTTCCATATTAATATTCCAAATGCAGATAGATCCAATAACCTTATTTTCTTGTTTATGCTCAATCGCCCAAATAATCCATTTATTATCATTAACACCTTTATTCATTTTATCAATATAAGTCCTTGTTTCATCAGTGCTTTCATCTAATTTTGTATCTACATACTCGTTCATTCGTGGATCTCTTCTCATTTCAAACAAATCATTAATATCATTATAATCCATTTTTCTTAATATAAGATTTTTTGTTTCAATGTTTGGAAAGGGAGTAAAATTAATCATTTCCATTACCTTCCTTCAATGGCAGCCATATGAGTTATTACTTATTCATGCAAAAGTAATGACTCATATGCTTGCCATTAAAATCTTTTCTTTTCAATTAAATCTAATCTTAAAAGGATTTCCTCTTGATTACTGATTAACTTATCAAGCTTATTATGCATATCTTCAATGATTACCTCTGATTTTAAATTTACCTTATAATCATTTTCAGCTCGAATCCTATCCTTTTCTTCCTGTCTATTTTGGCTCATCATAATTACAGGTGCTTGTAATGCTGCAACACATGACAATAATAAATTTAAAAGAATATAAGGGTACGGGTCATATGGCTTTAGAAGAAAAACTGTATTTATTATTATCCAGAGAACTAAAACTGAACAAAAAGAGATTATGAAAGCCCAACTTCCTGCAACCTCAGCCACCTTATCAGAAATTTTTTCGCCTATCAATATATTTTTGTTATTTCTTCTATTTATATTTTTTGAAACTCTTCTATCTAATAGCATATGAATTATCTCTTCATCTTCTTCAATATTAACCATATCTTCTTCAAGAATGTATTTAGCAATTTCATTAATCGTGTGTTTCTCTGGCATTATACCATCTCCTAAAATGATTTATTTTAATACTTAAATTATTGCAGCTGCTCAATATTCCCTGAGCAAGAACAGTTTCAATATTAAAATTGACTCTTAAAAACTTTATTATCAGATTGAGCACTCCAATTCTCTGTAATCCTTTTAATAGCTTCAGGCAGGTATTTTATTAAATCCGTCCCAATTAGTGAACATTCTCCAACAATACTGCTACCAATATCTCCAGCCAAGCCATGTGCATACACAGCAGTTCTTAGAGCATTTGTAATTTCTATTTTTTGTCCTATAAATGATGTTATAATGCCGGTCAAAACATCTCCACTGCCTGCTGTTGCCATACCAGGATTTCCAGTTGTATTAATATATGCATAACCATTAGGGGAGGAAATAAGAGTCCTTGCTCCCTTTAATACCAAATAAACATTATACTTGTTTGAAAATTCTACAGCATTGTCTATAATATTTTTTCTAACATAATCAATATCTTTATTTAAAAGTCTTGCCCATTCCCCAAAATGAGGTGTTAGTATAATATTCTGTTTGTGACTTTTTAATATATAAAGATTTAGTACATTTATCCCCTCAGCATCTATTACCAAGGGTTTCTCTGAATTTTCTATTAGGAATTCCAATATCTTTCTGTAATTTTTCAAGTTAGCACACCCAGATCCTGTAGCAATAACATCTGAAAACTCTATAAGTTCTCTGTTAAGTTCATTAAATGATATGTTTTTCTCATCAAATGGATATGTTATTGCTTCTATTGACATTGCCTCAACTACATTATATATGGCATCTGTTATGTACCCCTTAACAAGTCCTGAACCACTTCGAAGAGCTGCATTGCAGTTCAGCACTGCTGCACCTGCCATACCCTTTGAACCTGAAAGGAAGCCTACCCTGCCATATGTTCCCTTATGTGAATCTCGACTTCTTTTTTTAATAATATTTTTCACATCATCATACTCTGTGAGTGATAATTTTATGTTTTGATTTTTTATTGATACATTTGGAGTGTCTATTATGCCTAATATGTATTTATCGATATCAGAAATCAAATCCTTTGACTCCTTTCCAATTCTTTGGGTTAAATTTTAGCTCCGTAAATAAGTGATATTGATATGTATTATAGGAAGAATGCGTCGCAAGCAAAATATAATCTCATAATCTCATGTGGCTAGCACCAATGGCCGTGTCATTCTGAGCGCAGCGAAGAA
>JBEQBT010000166.1:0-7513 GCA_041639705.1 Clostridiaceae bacterium
ATATGGGATTCCCACAATTGATGTAGGTATCGCCTACCACGTTAATGACCTGTCGATGTGGGCATCGACCACTACTGCTCTATCATGTTTCACTTTAATTGTTACGCATTCTTCCTAAAACATGAACTAGTAACCTTACATAACTTATTTTGATTCAAAGGAGTCTATATTATGCAAAATATATAAGTCTAATATATTCAAAATAAAAAGTACCTGGCAAAACACACCAGGCACCCTTCATTTTAAATATATTACGCAACATCAAAGAATTTAATTCATTCATTACTGTTTCTCCTTTAATTTAGCATTACATTCAGGGCAAAACTCCCAATCCTTCTCTATCTTTATTCCGCAGTTAGGGCAGGATTCTCTTAATGTTTTTCCGCAATATGGGCATAGTTTTCCACCCTTTTTAATTTCCTTTCCACAATATTTACATTTTTCATGGGTTATTCCCATAACTATAAGGTAAACAATTAATGAACCAGGAAATTGTATTAGTCCAAGTAATCCCCACAGCCAATAATGACTTGTTCCTCTTTTTCTTGCGTTTATAAATATCCAAGTGCCCTGGGTTATCACTATTAGTAATGCAGCAAGTATTATTAGTGTTATTTTATACATCTTTCTACCTCCCTTATTTTTATAGTTATTATCAAAGGTATAAGAACTAATGGCATATTCAAATATAAAAATATTTGAATATATAACAAAATCCTCATTTCAAAATATAATCCTAGAACTACAAATGGAATTAATATGCTAAATGCTGCAAATATAAAGATAAAGATTTCAAACTTTCTCTTTTTCTTCGTTTTAATGTTTTCCCCAGCATTTATAATATTGAATAAATTTGTTGGCATGTTTAAATTCTCTATATCGAGTATGTCTAGTTTTTGAGAAGCAAAATACAATTTATTTTTAAATTCCATACATTCTGGACAATTCTCAACATGCTTATTAATATAAGTATCTAATTTTTCATCATAGAACTCCTCTATAAGTATTTCTTGAATTTCTTCACATTTTTTCATTTTAAATAATCTGCCTCCTTTCCATTTCAATAATAATTGCTTTTATACAATTATGAAGTCTTGATCTAACAGTACCAACAGGAATATTAAGAACCTCTGCAATTTCCTCGTACTTGTATCCCTGGTAATGCTTTAATATAAATACAATTCTTTTTTCATAACTGAGTCCCTGTAGTACATCCATTATTTCCTTGTATTGAATATTACCTAGTGCTAATTCCTCAGGTCCTGTGTCGTTGCATTCCACGTATTCATCAATAACTTCAGTGTTTTTATATTTTCTTAAATTATCTCTATATTGATTTGTTGCTATTTTTATAAGCCAACTGGAAAACTTTGCTTCTGGTTTAAATTTTTTAATATTCAGTACAGCCTTAAGCATTGTCTCCTGGGTAATATCCTGGGCAAGAGTGGAATCTCCTGTCATTTTTATTGTGTATCCAAGGACTATTTTGTAATTATCCATTAATAACTTATTCATAGCATATTTATTGTCCCTTTTTGCTTCCTCAATTAGGTTTCTTTCCTCCATCTCTTACCCTCCTTTCATTAATATAACGCAGCATATTTTAGAAAAGTTCATAATTATTTTAGGTTATGTTAAAGAGTAGTGGTCGATGCCCACATCGACAGGGCATCAAAAGTGTAAGCGATACCAGCATTAGATGTGGAAATCCCATTCACCGCAAATGTCCAAAGCTGATGTGGGCATCAGCCACTACACAAACATTTTTATTAAAATCAACATCTTTTTTAAACAAAGCCTTACTTTAATACATATAAATAGGACAGTTCTCAGCATCTTAATTAGCTATGAACTGTCCCGATGAACCTTGCGGGCGAACACTGTTCGCCCCTACACATACTTACATTTACACACATACGAATTGCTCTAATTTTACTGTAGGGGGGAACAGTGTTCTCCCGGCTTTGCAACTATAACAACTAAAAACTATTTTTAAATTCTACTTTCTATTTAGCACGTTTTACTTTTCTTTTTATCATGTCTATTACATAGTCAAGCTCAGGCATTTTAAGCATGTATGCTGCAACTAGGAAGATTATCATTGAAATTGTAACTGGCACACCAACACCTATTAGTTGTGTCATTTTAGATGCATGACCTATACTAGCGTCTATTGCCTTGAAGGATAGGAATGCAGCACCTCCCATTATTGCAGATGCAATAAGAGACTTTATACTTGAAGCCATAAGCTCCCTTGTCTTAAGTCCTCTTATTCTATTCCCAAGCATTTTATATAATAATATCATTTCAAGTATTGATGTCAAGGATGTTGAAAATGCTATTCCACCAAGAGCAAGTTTACTAAATTTAACAAAAGATAAGTTTAGTATTATATTAAATATAAGTACAAGAAACCCTATTTTAACTGGGGTTTTAGTATCCTGTATTGAATAAAATCCCCTAATTATTATAGGAACTATAGATTGACCTATTATTCCTATGCTATAAAACATAAGTGCAAACGCAGTCAGCTTCAAGTTCTCCTCAGTAAATGCCCCATGCTTAAATAACAATCTTACAATTGGAACATTTAATGCAATTAATCCAATTGAAGAAGGAACTGTTATAAAAGTCAATATTCTAAGTCCAAGTGAAAAAGTATCCTTGAATTCTTTAAATTCTTTTCTAGCAATCAGTGATGACATTGTAGGAAATATTGTAGTTGAAATACTAGCAGAGAATATTCCAATAGGCAGCAGCATTATTCTTTGCGCATACCTTAGAGCTGTTATGCTGCCATCATCTAATAATGAAGCAATATTCTGATTAACCAATAGGTTTAATCTAACAAAGGCAAGTCCAATAATTGAAGGCCCCATAAGTCTAAGCATTTTTTTATAGCCTGGATTTTGTAAATCAACTTTAAGAGTGAACTTTCCACCAACTCTTAAAAACTCAGGAGTCTGTATTAGTGCATTAAATATTGCTCCAATTATAACTCCAACAGCCATTCCATATATTCCAAATTTACTCCCAAGAAGTGCTGCTCCCAGTATTATTCCAATATTATACACAACAGGTCCATATGCTGATACTCTAAATCTCTTATAGGAATTCAATATCCCCTTTAATAAGCCAGCAATAACTGTAAAGGTAACTGCAGGAAGCATAACCCTGGTTAACTCAACTGTAAGTTTATATTTAGCTGGATTGCTAACAACTCCTGCTGCCACAAGTGGTACCAATAGTTTTGCAAAAATCATACCGAAAATATTAAATACAACAATGAATATTATTGCAACAGTAATAAAGGAATTGGCCGCCTTCCAAGCGCCCTCCTCATCATCCTTGGCAAGATATTCTGTAAACACAGGCATGAAACCTGCACTTAATGCCCCAGCAATAAGCAGGTCATACATCATGTCAGGTATAGCAAATGCTGCATAAAAAGCATCTGTTTGATAGGTTGCCCCAAATACCCCTGCAACAATTGTTTCTCTTACAAATCCTAATATTCTACTAAGGAAAAGGGTAATCATTACCACAAGGGTCGCCTTTCCCACATTTTCTCCTTTATGTTTTGTCATCTCACATTCATCTCCTATACTCAAGTCTCTTAAATTATAATTGATAATTAACCTTTATTCAACCAAGATATCAATTAAATTCTTCGCTATTGCAAAATTAACACTTTTGTTACAAAATAGATTTAGGATTATGGTTCTGATACAGGTTCTGTCATTCTGAACGTAGTGAAGAATCTTTCCCTGTGATGAGTATTAAGATCCTTCACTACGTTCAGGATGACAAGCAGGCTTTAATGCAATGACAATATAAGCTAAGCACAATTTTGAGTAAAGCTAAAATTATTAGATATTTATACAGAAAGGACTGTTAAAATGGAAAAATTATATTACACTAACCCCTACCTAACAAAGTGGGAATCCTCTGTTGAGGATGTAATAGAAAAGGATAATAGATATTATGTTGTTTTATCAAAAACTGCTTTTTACCCTGAAGGTGGCGGACAGCCATCGGACTTTGGAACAATTGATGGAGTTAAATTATTAGGATTGACAGAGGAAAATGGAGTTATTTATCATATTCTTCCTGCTCCACCTAAAAGTTCTACAGTATCCTGTGAATTAGACTTTAATAGACGTTTTGACCTTATGCAGCAGCATTCAGGACAACATCTTCTTTCTGCAGTGTTTTTCAATTTATACAATGGTAAGACCTCAAGCTTTCATCTTGGTGAGGATTATATATCAATAGACATTTCATTAAATGATGTATCTTCAGAATTAATCAGGTCAGTTGAAGAAAAGGCAAACCAATATATTTATAAAAATCTTGAGGTTAAGACTTTTATAATCACTCCAGAGGAAATAGATAAATATCCATTAAGAAAGCTTCCCACAACTAAGGAGGATATTAGAATTGTAGAAATTCAAGATGTGGATTTTTCACCCTGCTGTGGGACACATGTTACAAGAACTGGAGAAATAGGTATTATTAAAATTATAAAACATGAAAAATATAAAGGAATCACTAGAATCTATTTCAAATGTGGCATTAGAGGGCTACAGGATTTTCAAACTAAAAATGATATTATATTAAGCTTGTCAAAACAATTTAGTGCATCAGAAAATGAGATATTAAGTAGAGCAGGTGCATTATCTCAGGACTTAGACGCTGCAATTAAAGCAATAAAGGATTCTAATGAAAAATTGGCATATTATGAAGCCATGGATATAATTAAGGATTGTAATTTGGCGGACGAACAATGTACGCCTCAACAGAGTGGGCAACTAACAAAAGCATCCTCCTGTAACAAAATAGCTAGAAGCTTTACAGACAAATCCTTTGGAGATATACAATTACTGAGTAAACATATCTTGTCCCAGGGAAGTTACATACTAATATTAGCGACCTCTTCTGATAATAAAATACTCTTTACCCATGATGGAAGCTTTGAAGTAAACTGCGGTAAAATATTTAAAGAAAACCTGTCAAGCTTTAATGGAAAAGGCGGAGGCAGCGATAAGCAAGCCCAGGGAGGCTTCCAAACTGCTGATTATATGAATAGGTTTGTGGAATTTTTAAAGGAAATGGTTAACAATTTGTAGGGGTGAACGTGTTTGCCCCTACATTGAACATAATCGTGATGTAGTGGCCGATGCCCACATCGGCTTAGGGTATTTGCGGTTCATGTGATTCTCCAATTGATGAGGGTATCGTTTACCCCATTGATACCCTGTCGATGTGGGCATCGACCACTACGGTTCTATCATAGTTATGTTTTTAGTGTGAGGTGGCTGTCACCAATGGTCAATTCTAATCCTTTTTTACATCTTTCACATAGTCAATTATATTCTTTAATAGTTTGTCTGATGTTAAAACAGCATCACCTGATCTGATTCTGTAGTCATGCAAGAAGTCATAATTATAGCTATGAATAGAATCATAACAGCAATAATTCTTCTCACCAACTCACCCCTTTAGAATAACTTTAAATAAGAACTTTGGTAAAACTATCATTCTTTTATATCTCCAGGGCTCCTTTATAAGTCTAAAGAGCCATTCAAGTCCCAACCTGCACATCCACACAGGTGCTCTTTTAATATTTCCGCAGGTAACATCAAAGCTGCCCCCAACACCCATTAATAGAGGCACTCCTAAGTCCTTCATATGCTCAGTTATCCAATATTCCTGTTTAGGACTTCCCATAGCAACAAATAATATATCAGGTTTCTTTGCTTTAATTTCCAAAGTAACCTCATTCTCATCCATAAAATAACCATCTCTTATACCGACAAGATTAAGTCCTTCATATCTTTTTTTTAAAATTTCACCTGCCTGCTTTGCAACTCCAGGCTGCGCACCAAGCAAATATACTTTATAAGCTTTTTTTGCAGCATTTTGGCATATCCTATACATAAGATCAATTCCCGTTACCCTAGACCTTATATTTCCACCCTTTAGTTTAGAAGCTATTACCACTCCTACACCATCAGGTATCTGTATTGCTGCCTTATTTAAAAGCTTAAGGAGTTTTTCATCTTTTTCTGCTTTCATAATCTTTTCTGGATTTATTGCAACCACAAAAGAAGGCTCTCTTCTTTCAATTATTCTATCTATCTCATCTATAACGCCTTTCATATCTATATCACAAACATTTACACCAATATAGCTTTCCTTTTTCATATAACATTTCCTCCAGCAATAACTTCATCATATGCATCCAAATAGCTCTCAACCAAATTATTTATAGAATAGTTAGAGCTTGCCTTTAAATAAAGCTTCTTCCCAATCTCTCTAGCTCCCTCTTTATCCATTAATAGCTCAAGCATTTTTTGAGCAAGGCTTATACTATCCCCTGGTTTAAATAGATATCCATTTATGCCATCTTCAATTAACATAGAGATTCCACCTACATCTGTTGATATTACCGTTTTCTCATAAAAAGCAGATTCAAGTATGGTAAGTGGAAAGCTTTCTGTAAAGGATGACATAACTGTAAAATCAGAGATATAAATAAATTCATCAGGAAGTTGCCAGCCTACAAACTTTACATATTTGTCTAATTCTATATTCTCGACATACTTCATTAATTCCTCTTTTAAATCTCCATCCCCAACTAAAACAAACCGAACATCCTTAACTTTTTTAACAACCTCTTTACATGCATCCAAAAACACCCTATGTCCCTTTACAGGATGAAATCTCCCGATAATTGTAACATAATGATTTGCTTTATCGAGCCCATACTTTTCAGTAATTTCATCTCTTGACATAGCATTTACTTCCCTATCAAAATCAATTCCATTATATACTACAAATATTTTATTGCTATTAAAGCCTCTTTCTACTAGCATGTCTTTAAAGCTTTCAGATACGGTTATATAATAATCAAAGGATTTCAAAACCATCCTGTTTATATTGCTGTAAACAAGAGTTTTATATTTATTACCCTTGTAATCATCCCTATAATCGCTGTGTACAGTTGTTATATATTTTGCAGCATATGACTTTTTTAAAAAATATCCAATAAAATTAGCCCTACCACCATGGCAGTTTATAATTTGAATATCTTCACTTTTACATATATCCTTTATCTTACTAACAGCTGAGAGATCAAATCTCCCCTTTTGTTCTACATATCTAATATCAATACCAAGCTCCAGGGCTTCATCATATAAAATACCCTTTAAAAAGCAGATAATAATATTTTTACATTTATTTTTATCCATGTTTTTAACTAGTGCAAGAAGGTGTTTCTTAGAACCACCAACCTCTCCTCCACTGATTATATGAAGTACATTCATAAGAAAACCTCCTCAAGAGTGGCAGCCATATGACATATGACTTATGTATCGCCTAACCGTTTGTGCCTTGTCGATGTGGGCATCGACCACTACGAGTTGTCATTGCTATGAAAGTCACTGCAAGTGTCAATGTCATCCTGAACGCAGTGAAGGATCTTATACGTACCATAGGTAAGATCCGACCC
>JBEQBT010000167.1:0-7499 GCA_041639705.1 Clostridiaceae bacterium
AAAACACTTTCCTCAAACACATTAATTGTACCATAATATTACTTATATAAAAAGTAGTCCCAGTCTATTGTTATCACCTGCATTCTTTAGTATCAAAGGTGGTTAATAATTTTTAAATTATTAAAGTGTGCATTTCCTGATGCTTGAAATAAATGAGAACTGTCCCTTTTCCACTTTAGTTATATATTCTGCCTGCACTTGCTAAATTGATGATAATAGAATAAAATGATTCTGATATCAAAGGATAAAAGGTATGGTAATATTAATTATCCTATTAAGGAGGTTCAACATGGAACAGAACAAATCAAATGAAGTTGTATTGGATATTAACCTTGAAGAAAATGATGCCTATAAATTCAATTTGAGGCAAACCTACAAAAGCTCAGGAGTAAGACCGGCCATTCTTATTGCTTTAGTTGGCCTGGTATATTTTATTTCCTTACTTGGGAGAATAATTAATGAAGGGTACAGGCCCTCAATTCAATCATATTTTTTCTTGATTTTTATAGCAGGTCTAATCTGTCTTCCTATTTACATAAGAAGATCTGTACACAAGGCAGTGAAAGCAAATAAGTTTAACCAACAGACAATGCACTGCAGGTTTACAGATGAGGAAATCCAGGTTAGGTTGGAAACATCCCATATTGAATTATCCTGGAATAAGATTTTTGGTGTTCTTGAAGATAAGGATTATTTTGCTGTATATACTAGTAAATCACAGATGCTGCTGATTCCAAAAAGATTTTTTAAGAATTCAGATGATATTAATAGCTTAAGGGGCATGATTATAAGGTCTCTGCCAAGAGATAAGTACAAGCTCAGGACAGCAGCACAAAAGGCTTGATTTCAGATATTCAGATATTGACTGGCAGCCATATGACTTATTACTTATTCACCAAAAGTAATAAGTCATATGGCTGCCAGTCTAAAATAAGGGGCATGATTATAAGGTCTCTGCCGAGTGATAAGTACAAGCTCAGGACAGCAGCACAAAAGGCTTGATTTCAGAAGGCATGGAAGCCATTGGAGAGAATCAGGTTCAAATTCCTGTGGACCTTGGACCATAGCTTCTTTTATGGCATGCTATTTATCCTATAAAAATTTCTTCTATAAAAGAAAACAGTTATTATAGGATAAGGCTGACAGGTACGTAGCAGGTTCACACCTTAAGATGCAACTCATTTGCAAGCAAAATGGCAGCCATGAGAGTTATTACTTTTACATAATAAGTAATAACTCATATGGCTGCCATTTTTAAAAAGCTTTAATTACTTCTTTACTTCCTGTGTTCCAGTAACAGTACTCTTATCATCCGCTACATATGTTGATTTTATTTCATCGCTAGCGAAGTATATGTTTCCTTCTATTGTTGCACCTTTCAATTTAAAGCCATTTGCATTAACGTAAACATCACCTTTAAAAGTTCCCTGTTCTATGCTGCCATTTGGACTGTTTATAGTGAATTTAGGTGCTGTTAATGTGAATCTTGCTGTTACATTACGATTTTCATCCTGTGTGTAAAGAGCCACCTTACGTTGTACAATATCCTTTCCGTCCTTGTCTTTCTTGCCGTTTAAAAATTCACCGTCAAGTACAAGCTCCTTGTCAGTAGTAACATCCTTTGTTATTGCTATAATCCAGTTTCCGTCCTTTGCTATAGCCTTTTCAAAGTCAGCTGCGTTATCTACTACTGAAGCTGATGATGTAGCATCAGCTTTTGTCCCTGTGGCTGGTGCTGGTGCTGGTGCAGCTTGCTTATTGCAACCTGCAAACAAGACTGTTGTTAAGCCTAATACTAATAATATTACTAGTAATTTAGTTTTCATAAAAACTCTCCTCCTTGAAATATGTAGTTTTGCTTTCAAATAAATTATAGCATATAAGATAAATAAATAATGTAGAAATTATGAATTAACTGATAATAATTTGTCACATTTTGAAATATTATCATTATATATGGCGATAATTAATTGCAAATTTGTAAAGTATTATTATTAAAGTTATTGACTTTGACGTTGTGTTAAGGTGTATGGCAATCTTGTTGGAAGCTATGGTATGGAATACGTAGTGTAAAAATTAGGAAAGCTAGCGTAAATTAGCACAAGAGCACTTAACCTATTAATTTAAATTGAATATAATTATGCAATTTCTTAGGTAATAAATACTCCTCAAAATAGCTTATGTTTTGAAATAAGCCACCTGAGGAGTATTTAAATTGAATATTTATATTGAGAACTAAAGTATATTGACCCATCAGGAAATCCCAAGCACAGCTTTAATTTCTGAAAGCTCATAATTGTTTGTAAATATGCCTATACCATTTAGACTCATAGCATCAAAAGCAATCAGTTTAAAATAATCAATCTGTTCATTTTCCTCCATCTTTTGAAAATGCTCAAGCATTTCTGAACCCTCTGACTTTTCTTTTAAAACAAAGTATCTTGCACCATAAAATGGAATCAAATTTTCCATTTCAACCTTTGACCATATTTCATTTGGTATGTAAGCCACTACCACTTGCTCTTGTGTTGGCTTATTTCCGAACAGATTAAGAAGTGAAGCGCTTGAAAAGGTTTTTACCTTTGAGCATCTATATTCTACTCCCAGTGCTTTTATATCTTCAATAAATTTGGAAGCATATGCATCACGATTTTTAGAAGGCAAATTCAAAAGTGAACCGTTGAGTTCTATTATAACGTCACTGCTTCCTATTAATTTGGAAAGTATATCATAGCTGTTTTTTCTTTTCTGTTCTTCCGATGTTTTGACCTTGAGTCTTAATGCAAACCGCGGGCCGCTATCTGCTCCCCATGATTTGTTTTCTTTAATCTGTATCATATTATCCATTAAATATACCCCCTTCAATTATAACAAAAGTATAACATGAATTTAAGGTCACAGCCACCTGAGAAGATAATTTAATGTGCGGAGGCAGTCTCCGCACATTAAAACAATATTTCATTAACATAAAAGATAATCTATAATAAAATAGAAGGTTTAGTGCTAAATTTTATCGTTATTTTGCTGTCTGGTTATGACAGTTATTTTTTTCTTGACATATATATCAGACTGATATATATTTGTATATATCAAACTGATATATGAACATTATTGTTATTTTGGTAAAGCTGATACAGGAGGTTGGAAATGGCAAATGAAAAGAAAATGAATTGCGTGATTCTTGGATTGTTAAGTCATGAATCACTGACTGGATATGAAATAAAAAAAAGAATGGATACAACATTCAAATTTTTCTGGAGTGCAAGCTATGGAAGTATATATCCAACGCTTAATTCTCTGGTTAATGATGGCATGGTAATAAAGCTTGAGACAACAGATAATGGCAGGGATAAAGTGATTTATACTATTACAGATGTTGGAAAAGAATATTTCAAAAAATGGCTTACCCTTCCAGTGACAAAAGATGAATTAAGATATGAGACATTACTTAAACTTTTCTTTGGCGGTGAAATAGGTTCTGACGTTACTTTAGAACATATACATAATTTTGAATCAAAGATAAAAAGTGAATTACCATATCTGCAAGGTGCGGTTCATGAACTTGCGAAAATTCAGGATGATGGGGAAGCACATAAATACTTTTTGCTGACAGCCATGTTTGGTAAAAGGGTATATGAGGCATATCTGGAATGGTGTGAAGATGCAAGAAAAATACTGGAGGATAACTAATATATGGGTAAATATATTAAAGTAACAATCATTATTGTTACAGTGTTAGTGGTTATGTTTGTTGTTTTGGGCATTGCCTTTAATTTAATATTTAGGTATATATCATATTCTTTTTATAAGAATGCGGAGCAATCTACTGAAGCTGATGAAACAATTAAAAAATTGGAAATTGGAGAAGATAAAGATTTAATAGGATATGTAAGAAGCACGGATTATAAAGAAGCAAAGAAAACGATAATTTATTTTGGAGGTTCGGGAGAGATAGCTTATAATGGGATACTAAATTATGGTGAGATTTTTAATGATTATACATTTGTCTCCCTTGATTACCCTGGAAGTCAGGAAAGCCAAGGTTCCATGAATTTAGAGACAATGCAGGAAGCAGCAGTAAGGCTCTATGATTATATTATTGATTTGGATTATGTCGATAAAGGCAATATCTATGTGATTGGCTATAGTTATGGAACAGGTATAGCAACGTATCTTGCATCCGAAAGGGATTGTGCTGGATTGGTTTTAGTCGCACCTTATCGTGATGTATATGATTTATACAATGCTATTATACCGATTTTTAGTAGTCCATTTGGATGGTTTATTACAGATAACATTAATACAAAAGAATATGCAAAATCGGTAACAGCAGAAACATTGATTATTACATCTGACTCGGATAAAACAATAAGTAGTTCAATTCCATATTTATTAGCTGATTATTTTAGTAATGCTAGCGTTGCTGAATTTACAGGAATAGAACATGAGGGATATTGGTCAGATAAGGATGTTGTGTCAACAATCATAAGTTATTTTGAATAATTATGAACATAATAAGAATAAACGGGGTAGGTGAGTGCAACTGTGCCAAAAGAATTTTTGAAGGTAAATGTCAAAGGATAGCATTAAATATTGTGCTAAATTCGAGAGTTGATTATGATATCCTAAAAAAATTAGTTGAAAAATATACCAATTATGTTATAATATCTAATAACATGGGAGTGTATCTAGGGTTCCGATTAAACAATGCTGGTCCGAGCGATACAGGATTTTGTCTACACTTTTAGGAAAAAAGCCTAAAGGACGAGTCTCAATGAGATTTGTCCTTGGGCTTTATTTTTTTAGATTGGAGGGGTATTTATGAGCATTATAAAGGTTGATGATCTTTGTAAAACCTTTAGAGTAAAACAAAAGAGGAAGGATTAAGGGGCAGCATCAAATCAGTTTTTTCTCCTAACTATAGGGATGTTAGGGCTGTAAACAATATTAGCTTTGAAGTAGAAAAGGGAGAAATATTAGCATTCATAGGGCCTAATGGAGCAGGAAAATCAACAACGATAAAAATGATGACGGGCATACTGTATCCATCAGATGGAAAAGTTCAAGTATTAGGGATGGACCCATCTAATGATAGGAAAAAATTATCCTATAAAATTGGCACAGTATTCGGTCAGAAGTCACAGCTTTGGTTTCATCTGCCTCCAGCTGACAGCTTTAATTTACTGGGAAATATTTATGAAATAGACAGGGTAAAGCTGAAAAAGAGAATTGAATTTTTAAAGGAAGTATTTGAGATAGGTGAGCTTATGGATGTTCCGGTTAGAAAGCTTTCTCTGGGTCAAAGAATACGATGTGAAATTGCAGCATCCATTTTGCACGAGCCTGAAATTATTTTCCTGGATGAACCAACCATAGGTTTGGATGTGGTGGTAAAGCAGAGGATTAGAGAGCTTATATTACAGCTGAACAGGGAAGAGAGGACTACAATATTTTTGACATCACATGATGCGGGAGATATAGAACAATTGTGTAAAAGAGCAATTATTATCAATCATGGTGAGGTTGTATTAAATGAGACAATTAAAAATTTAAAGTATGATTATCTGAATAAGAAGGTTATAAGTATAAAATATAATGAAGAGGTAAATATAGATGGCGGCAATATTAATATTATAAAAAGCAAGGGCAATGCAATAAAGGTCCAGGTGAACACTGCAGAGCAGGATATTGATGAGGTTCTAACCAGGCTTATTAGCTGTGGAAAGGTTACAGACATAACAATATCTGAGCCTCCAATGGAGGAGATAATAGCCTATATTTATCAGCATAAAAAGGCAGGTGAGGAGCTTGAAGTCATCTCGTAAGTATCTACAGATTACTAAAATTACAATGGCAAACAGTCTGGTATATGTTTGGAATTTTCTTAGTAAGAATGTATTTTTTATATTTATTATGTTTATTTATATGATGCTATGGAGAAATATATATGGTCAAAAGGGGAGTAGTGTCGGTGGATTAACCTTTAATCAAATGATATGGTATCTGGTGATTACAGAGCTTGTTACACTTTCAAGAACCGATGTGCATACCCAGATAAATGAGGATGTGAAAAGTGGAAATATAGCATATTTGCTAACAAAGCCATATAACTATGTGTTGTATTGCTTTTCATACTTTGTTGGTGAGGTTGGTACAAAGCTATTAACCAACGGAGCCATAGGAATTGCAATTGGAATGATATATGCAGGCAGCTTGAAAAACTTTACTTTTAGCCACTTATCATTTATATTCCTATCACTACTTGTAGGCTGCAGTATAAACTTTTTTATTTATATGACATTGGCATTAACCTCCTTTTGGTTTGAAGAGAATACACCATTCTTCTGGATTTACTCCAAGTTGATTTTCACATTAGGGGGAATGTTGATGCCATTAGAGCTTTTTCCTGTATGGCTTCAAAAGGTGGCAGGTTATCTCCCCTTTGCATATGTAACCTATGTACCTGCAAGGCTTACAGTTGATTTTTCGTTTATAAACTTTTACAGGCAGTTTTCTATTCAAGTAATATATCTTATAGTATTTTTTGCTTTATCTATGATGTTATACAAAAGGGGGGCAAGGAATCTAAATGTTAATGGAGGTTAAAAAGAGCTTAAAGCTTATGTTCTACTATTTTAAGTTTAATATGTCAGCAGCAATGGAATACAGGGTTAGCTTTTTAATGCAGGCCTTCGGAATGGCATTGAATAATTCTGCATTTATATTTTTCTGGTGGATACTTTTTAACAATGTACCCAGCATAGGAGGTTATGGGTTTAAAGAGGTAGCTGCAGCTCAAGTAAATATATATAATTCTACAAGATATTGAATAATATATTTAGTATTTAGGAATACTAAATATATTAAATTATGTAGGTGATAATCAATGAAGCTTCCAATAGGAAAAGCAGCAAAAGAAATAGGAGTTACAATAGTAACCTTAAGAGAATGGGAAAAATCAGGTAAAGTCCCTTCTGAAAGAACAAAAGGTGGACATAGAAGATTTGATTTAGAAACAGTTCTAGGTTGCGCTAGCTTAAGAAAAGATACTGAAAAAGTTACTTTAATATACGCTAGAGTGTCAACACCATCTAGAAAAAATGATCTAGACATGCAAAAACAAGTACTACAATTATATTGCGCATCTAAAGGCTGGAAATATAAAGTCATTGAAGATATAGGTTCAGGTATTAATTACAATAAAAAAGGTCTTTTAGAGTTAATAAGGCTAATAGAATCAAATGCTTTAGAACGCATTGTAATTAATTATAAAGATAGGCTTTTACGCTTTGGAAGTGAACTCATATTTGAAATATGTAAATATCATAATATAGAAATAGTTGTGTTGACTGAAGATGAGGAAAAGTCATATGAGGAAGAACTTGTTGATGATGTTCTCTCAGTAATAACAGTTTTTTCAGCTAAGCTGTATGGTAACCGAAGTCATAAAAACAAAGCAATAGTAGAGGGCGCAAAGAAACTATTTAAAAAAGAAGGCG